>JAIPBJ010000029.1 GCA_021739625.1 Flavobacteriales bacterium
GAACAGCCACATGCGCAAGCACCGTTATTACAAGTCGGCATTGGCCCGCGACATCGGAATGCATTATGAGACGGTGGTGAACTTCATGCGCAGGCCTGACAACAAGGTGTCCTACCTCTGGCGCATCTGCCATGCGCTGCGATACAACTTCTTCGCTGACCTCGCGGCCCAGCTGCCGCCCACAATGCCCAGCGCACCCAACGCCAAGGACGCCCGCATTGCCGAACTGGAGCTTCAGCTGAGGGAAATGGCCATAGAGCGCGACACGCTGCAACGCATAGTGGAGGTGCTTCGGCCGAAATAGGCGGACGACCGAATTTAATGGCATGGACTGCGGGGCATCCCCCTATTTTCCATTCCCCCATTTTCCATTTTCCTCCCCTTCCTTTGCGCACCGAACTTCGCGCCACCCTCCCCCGTCCCCACATCCCATTTCCCTGATTAGTTTAGCTGTCGATGAATCGCATCCGCATATTGCTACTGGCAGGGGCCATTTCGGTGGGGGCTGCCGCCCATGCCCAGCAGGCAGAGGTGGACAGTCTGCAGCGGTTGCTCAATGGCAGCTTGGCCGCCAAGGGCACCAAGGCCGACTCGGTGCGCATCTCCGTGCTTGTGCAGACCAGCGAGCTGCTGCTGCGCATAGACCCTGCCCGTTCGCTCGATATGAGCAAGGAGGCGCTGCGCCTCAGCATCACCACGGGCCACAATGCCTACATCAGCCATATCTATAACAACACCGGCACCGCCAACCGCATTCAGGGCAACTATGGGAAGGCCATCAGCTTTCACACCAACGCGCTGGAGAACGACCGCAAGCGGGGCAACCGCGCAGGCGAGGCGCTGTCGCTCAACAATCTGGGCAACGTCTATCTGAAGCAGGGCAAGTACCGCGATGCCATCAGCAGCTACGAGCGGTCGCTCGACATACGGCAGGACCTCAACGACAACGAGGGCGTGGCCGCATCGCTCAACAACCTCGGCATGGTCTATAAGAACCAGGGCGACCACGACCGCGCCCTGTCCTACTATCAGAACGCGCTCAAGATATTCGAGCAGCAGAAGGACCGCGTGGGGCGTGCCAATGCGCTCAACAACATCGGTATCGTACACCGCAGCAACGGCAATGCCGAGAAGGCGCTGAAGGTGTTCATGGAGGCCCTTGCCGAATTCGAGAAACTGGGCAACAGGGTGGGCGAGGCCAACACGCTCAACAACATCGGCAACATCTATTTCCAACAGGCCAAGCACGACCAGGCACTGGAGTTCTACGAGAAGTCATATTCCGTGAGCGAGAAGGTGGGCGATGTGCACTCCATGGCCAGCAAGCTGGGCAACATGGCAGGTGTCTATCTCGTGCGGGGCGATAAGGACAAGGCCGTGAAGACCGCCCACCGCGCCCTCGAACTGCAGGAGCGGATAGGGGACGAGCAGGGGCAGATCAGCACGCTCAACAATATAGGCGCATATTATCTGGAGGAAAAGGACTATGACCTCGCCCTCGGCAATTTTCTCAAGGCCGAGAAACTGGTGAAACGCACAGGCGACCGCAGCTATTCGGCCATCACGCTCACCTCCATCGGGCAGGTCTATCAGCAGCAGGGCCAGCACCGCAAGGCGCTCGACTACCTCACCCGGGCCATGCGCGAGGCCCGCACCAGCGGCAACAGCAGCGCCATGCTCACCGCCTATTCGGCCCTTGGCGAGACCCATGCCGCCCTTGGCGACTACAAGCAGAGCTATGCCAGCGAGCAGGCGCGCAAGCAGTTGCAGGACAGCCTCGACAGGTCGAGCAGCACCCGCGACCTCGCACAGATGCAGGCCCGTTTCGAGACCGAGCGCAAGCAGCGCGAGATTGAGATGCTGAACAAGGAGAATGAGGTGAATCAGCTCCGCATGGCCAAGCAGCGCATGGTGCGCAATCTCATCCTCGTCCTCTCATTGCTCATTCTGGTCACCCTCATCCTCATCTATGCCCGCTACCGCGCCAAGCAGCGCGCAAACGTGGTGCTCGAAGGCAAGAATCGCGAAATAGAGGCCCAGAAGGTCATTGTCGAAGAGAAGAACTGGGCCATCACCTCCAGCATCGAATATGCCAAGCGCATTCAGGACGCCATCATGCCCACCATGGCGCAGATCCGCGAAGTACTTCCCGAAAGCTTCGTCTATTATCGTCCCAAGGAGATAGTGAGTGGCGATTTCTACTGGTTCTCGCACCTGAACGGGCAGACCTACCTCGCAGCCGTGGACTGCACCGGCCATGGCGTGCCCGGTGCCTTCATGAGCATGATAGGCAACGACCATCTCAACCAGATAGTCAATGTGGAACTGGTGAGCCGGCCCGACCACATCCTCAACCGCCTGCACGAGGAGATTCAGGTGACCCTCAAACAGAAGCACGGGGTGAGCGAGAACCATGACGGCATGGACGTGGCCCTCTGCGCCATCGACCGCCAGAAGGGTGTCCTCCTGTTCGCATCTGCCAACCGCTACCTCTATTTTATCAGAGACAATGAGCTCACCGAGATTAAGGGCGATCACTTCAACATCGGTGGGGTGATGCACGAGGATGTGCGCAGATACAACCTTCACCAGCAGGACCTGCGGCCGGGCGACACCTTCTATATTTTCTCCGATGGCGTATCAGACCAGTTCGGGGGCACCAATTCCAAGAAGTTCGGCTACAGGCGGCTGCGCGAACTGTTGATGGAGATGCACGCGATGCCAATGGACGCCCAGCGTGCCTTCTTCGAAAAGAACCTCTTAGAGTGGATGGGTTCCGGAGATCAGATAGACGACTTCCTACTGATCGGGGTCAGCGTCTGACACCCCCAGTGTTGCCGCCCTCCGCTCCACAAAGCCGAGCAGCACCTGATAGCTCTCGTTCTCCGAGTCCCAGTTCCTGCGCTGTGCAAGCAGTTCGAAATAGTGGACGAGTTCCTCTGCACTGCGCGAGTTGTTCAGCTTGATTACCGCATCACCGAAATCTGAGGCATTGCCCGCGAACAGATTGCGGATGATCCCGAACTTCTCGTTCAGCGGAATGCCCGACTGAAGGTCGCTGATGGGCTTGTTGTTCAACCTTCCCGCGAGAATGTTCAGGTCATTCGCCTTCTCGACCTTCACTGCTGTGTGGGCGTTCTCCTTGGCAACAGGCTCCTTTGGAATTGCCGGGGCCACCGTCTTCCTCACCTCGGGGATGTGCCGCTCTTCCGCCACCGGAGTTGCCACCGTTGCAGCAACGGGCTGCGCGATGGGCGCTTCTTCAACTGGCGCTGCCTGCATCGGTACCTCTGCGGCCGCCATCGGAGTCTCCTTCACCGGGGCAGGTGCCGGTGCTTCAATGGCCACGGGCTGCCCAACAGGCAAGGACATCCCCAGCACCACATCATAGCACTGCCGCAGTTCGCCAAGAAGCAGGTCGCGCGAGAGGGCAGAAGGATGACTGCTCAGTTGGGCCATGCGCTCACCGATGCGCTGCAGGTGTGAATCGAGGTTGCTCTTTGACATGGGACTGCTTTCAGAATGAGAAACGCATTTGCGTTAGATTTGTGAAGTAGGATCTGCCCCTAAGGGCGTCCCACAAAGCTAAAGACCCTATCCCAACGCCCAAAGATGTTTCTGGAGAATTCGCGTGATGCGCAAGGCAGGAAAGGGTGGATCGAAGTGGTCTGCGGCTCCATGTTCTCAGGCAAGACAGAGGAACTCATCCGCAGGCTCAAACGCGCACAGTTCGCCCGTCAGCGTGTGGAGATCTTCAAACCCGAGATCGACCGCAGATATGACGAGACGGCCGTGGTCTCGCACGACAGCAATTCCATTCCCAGCACCCCTGTTCCTGCTTCGTCCAACATCATATTGATGGCCGATAATGTGGATGTGGTGGGCATAGACGAGGCCCAGTTCTTCGACATGGGCCTTGTGGATGTGTGCAACCAACTGGCCGCAAGCGGTGTGCGGGTCATTGTGGCAGGTCTCGATATGGACTTCAGGGGCAAGCCGTTCGGTCCCATCCCTCATTTGATGGCCACAGCAGAGTATGTGACCAAGGTACACGCCATCTGCATGAGATGCGGTGAACTCGCCAACCATTCGCACCGCCTCGACTCGGACGAACGTCTTGTCAAACTTGGAGAAAAGGACAGCTATGAGCCGCTGTGCCGCTCATGCTTCAACAGCTTCACGCAAGGGCAGGACTGACCCGCCCGCACGATCAGTTGCAGGTGGATGCCGCACCGAGCCCCTTCTTCCGCTCTCCGCAATCATAGCAATCGGTTCCGCAGTCGCATACGCTGAAGGACGAACCACTGCCGCCATCGTCACACGCACCGTCATAAGCGTAGGTGCAGGTGTTGTCGCAGACGGTCTTGACACACGAACTCGTCAGTGTCATGCCAATGAACAGAAGCGAACCGATGAAAAGATGGGGTAGTGTACGATGGCTCATGGTAGGTTGGAATTTGATTGTGCGAGTTCATCGCGCACTGTTCAAAAATAGGTGAGGGACACTTTCAAATTGCAGATGGATCAACAAAGCCACAACAATTTTTTTCCGACAGCCAAATTGGCGGTCGCAAGTGCCCAGAAAATCCTGTTGGAGGCCCGGTCGGTCCTGTTCCGAAAGCAAGCGTGGAACGTTTTGTGAGATATGGTCTTGGCCACTGCACCGAAGGATGGGTGCTTAACCGTTGAATCAGCCCCGATCAGTCGCTCGTCTTTTCCGATCACATCCGAACCGGCTCAGTTCCCTTCTATAATAAGGACACTATTCGGCAGGGAGCCAGGTCTGCGTGCGATAGAGGAAGGCGATATAGCCACGCACCTGAAGCTTGCCGTTCTCCACCCAGATCTTGCCGCGATAGACCTTTCCGTTCTCAGGGTCAAGGATGTCGCCACTGGCCCACTCCTGCCCATCCTTCACCATGTTTCGGATCACCTCAAGCCCTCGCACAGGCTTGCCATGGCGCGGGTCGTCCTTCGCACATTTGTCGCATTTCGGATTCGGTTCGGGCGGATCGAACAGGTCTAGCACCTTACCGTGCAGCTTGCCGCCCTTCTCAAATATCTCTACCACAGATTTCACCTTGCCCGTGGCATCGTCCACAGTTTTCCATTTGCCCACGGGTGTGGTGCGCTGCGCTGACGCAGCAACAGAAATAAGTGCAAAGAGCAGGGAAGCGAGCAGGAGTCTCACCTTGTTCAACGATTTATCGGGCCACTGAGAACCTTTTGGTCTGAATCTCCTGTCCGTTGACCGTCAGACGGTAGAGGTACATTCCTGCCGGCAGGGATGCCACATTCACATTGAGGCGGCCTTGCTGCCCGGTCAGGTTCAGGCTCTTCACTTTCACACCGAGCATCGAATAGATGTCTATCCGTCCCACACCTTCGCCCACTACATAATCAATGAACAGGTCGTTGGCAGCAGGGTTGGGATAGGCCTTGGAGATATTGGGGCGGGCCGTTGCTCCCGGATCGTTGATTCCCACCGGACTGGCACTGAAACGGACAATGCTGCACACGGAATCGGCCTCGTTGGCCACGTTGAAAAAGCAGTATTTGAGGGACGAGATTCCTGCCTGTCCCTGAGGCATATAATCACCATAGAATGCGTTGACACGCTCTCCTGGCTGCAAAGTGATGGATGTGGGTGACAGGGTGACTCCCGGTTCATAGCACTGGGCCCAACAGAAGTAGTTCAAAGTGCCCGGAACAATGGACACTTCCTGCGAGCGTACCTTCACCTCCACGGCACTTCCGCTGATGTTCTCAACCCCACCGGCAGCCTGAATGAAGGACGCATCCGTATTGCCCCATACCTCCTGTGGCATCGAAACAACGGTGAGACTGTTCTGGGCAATTGCCCCACTGGCTGAGGCGATGATCAAGGCAGATAGAATTCTCTTCATAGTGCTTGGGGATAGAAGGAGCAAAGCTAATTATCATTTATCAATCCACTGTCCAATTTTGGTCGTTGCGTTGGGTTGATGTAGCTACATTCGACCCCTCAGAAACAAACTCAATAAATCTTCTCAGATGAAAAGAACAATACTCGTTTCAGCGATGACATGTTTCGGTGTTGCCGCCTTTGCCCAGACCTTTGTAAGCACCACCGCAGAGAACCGCAACGTGGTGCTTGAGGAATTCACAGGAATCAATTGTCAGTACTGCCCTGACGGTCACAAGATCGCCAATCAGATCAAGGCCGGCAATCCGTCCAACGTGGTGCTTGTGAACGTCCATGTCGGTGGTTATGCCACACCAAGTGCCGGGCAGATCGACCTCCGCACCAACTTTGGAACAGCGCTTGACAATCAGGCAGCTGTGGAGGGATACCCTGCCGGCACTGTGAACCGCCACGTGTTCCCTGGTCTGGCTACCGGAACCGCAATGGGTAGGGGAGATTGGAACAATGCCGCCAATCAGACATTGAACATGGCCTCACCGGTGAATGTGGCCGCCCGTGCCACCATCGATCTGACCACGCGGGTACTTACTGTTGTGGTGGAGGCCTATTACACAGGCACCAGCAGCGCCAGCACCAATAAGTTGACCGTTGCCCTGCTCCAGAACAATATCGAGGGCACGCAGTCAGGTGCAAGCCTCAATCCCACTGCCATACTGCCCAATGGCAACTACAACCACATGCATGCCCTGCGCCATTTCCTGACCGGACAGTGGGGCGCCACCATCAGCAATACTTCTACAGGATCTTTTTTCACCGAGACCTACACATACGAGATACCTGCGGCCATCCGGAGTTTGCCGGTCCTTCTGCCCGACCTCGAAGTGGCCGTCTATGTGGCCGAAGGCAATCAGGAGATCCTTTCCGGAAACATGGCCGAACTGACGTTCATCTCTCCCAACGCGGTGGATGCGCTTCCATTCGAAGCCATTGTTCCTGATTATCTCTGTGACAATGAGTTGAATGCTACTGTGAAGATTCAGAATATGGGCAGTCAGACGCTCACCAGTCTTGACGTGCTTTATTCGGTGAACGGTGGACCTGCAGGTACTTACAATTGGACCGGGAGTCTTCCAACGGCCAGCATCGCCAGCATCGACCTTCCTGCCATTTCGTTCACCCATTTTGAGGAGAACACGCTTTGGGTGGCCACGCAGAATCCCAATGGTCAGTTCGACCCTATCAGTGCCAATGACATTGTGATGGTTGATTTCCTGCCAGCAAGGAACTCCGGCAATCAGGTCACCCTTACCTTGACCACGGATAACTATGGCAGCGAGACCAGTTGGCTGTTGAAAGACCCAAGCGGCAGCACCATCGCCTCAGGTGGATCCTATGGCAACAACGCCACCGTCACAGAGAACTTCACTCTGCAGAACGGATGTCACGAGTTCATTATCAATGATGAGTTCGGTGATGGCATCTGCTGCGGATATGGCAATGGTTCTTATACCTTGACCAGCGGAGCCCAGACCCTCTATGATGGCGGTCAGTTCGCTGCACAGGAAGTGCGCCTGTTCAACGTGGGCGGTGTCGCAGGATTGGAAGATATGGAGATCCTCACCGGCCTCAGCATCTATCCCAATCCATTCACAGACAACGCCACGTTGCGTTTTGAACTTGCAGAAGACGCACAGGTGGCCATCTCAGTCCGCAATGTGCTCGGTCAGACCCTTGTTGACCGTCAGTTGGGCCATCTGTCCGCAGGAACGCATTCGCAGCAGATCGCATCAAACGGCCTTGCTCCGGGCATCTATATGGTATCACTTTTGGTAGATGGTCAGCAGCGCACAGTGCGTGTAAGTGTGAGCAAATAATCTTCAATTATTGAACATTCAAAAGGCCGCAATCTGGAATCCCCTTCCGGTTGCGGCCTTTTCACAGACCTTCGTTTCATGAAAAAGACATGCGTTCTGGTGGCCATCATGGTGGTTTCCAATCTTGCTCAGGCCCAGATTGCCAAGAAGGACTGGGATCTTCCATCCGTGAATGTGAAGACCTTGGACGGAAAGACCTTCAGCACAGGCGACCTTGACAATGATGGCAAACCTATCATTATCAGTTTCTGGGCCACATGGTGCAAGCCCTGCGTGCTCGAACTGAGCACCATTGCAGAACTCTATGGCGACTGGCAGGAGGAGACCGGAGTGAAACTGGTCGCCATTTCCATTGATGATGCCCGTAACGTGGCCAAAGTACCGCCCTTCGTCAACGGAAAGGACTGGGATTATGAGGTCTATCTTGACGCCAATGCCGATTTCAAACGTGCCATGAATGTGAACTCGGTGCCTCACACTTTTCTGCTCAATGGGCAGAAGCAAGTTGTGTTTCAGCACAACGCATACGCTCCGGGAGATGAGAATCATCTCTATGAAAAGGTCAAAGCTCTGGTAGTGAAATGAAGGGAATGATGGAACGGAGGGCCCTCGGTGAAGCCAACTCCATGGTCGCTGCACTGGCCGTCCCAGTGCTCACAGGATTCCTCTTGCTGATTGGGCATCTTTCCTTTTCTCAGGAACAGGAGGCAGAGACCAAGGCCAAGGAAAAGGGCAAGTGGGGCGAGGTCCATGGCAATGTCCAGTTCGATGCCCAGTACTATAATCCCGACTCGGCCATCGGTGCACAGCCGGTTCCGGAGAAGCTGCTGATGAACGGTTTCACCAATCTCATCTATACCAAGGGGAATTTTACCGCAGGGGTGCGCTATGAGAACTATATGAACCCGATGCTGGGATTCAATCCACGCTACAAGGGCCATGGAATTGCGTACCGTTATGCCAGTTTCGACAATGATTTCCTCAGCATCACAGTGGGCAATTTCTACGAGCAGTTCGGCTCTGGAATGATATTGAGGGCTTATGAGGAGCGTGCCCTGGGCTTCGACAATGTTCTGGACGGGGCGCGGGTCAAAGCCCGGCTGTTGGGAGGCATCCGGCTCAAGGCACTCATCGGCAAACAGCGCCTCTATTGGGAAATGGGCGAAGGACTGGTGAGGGCCTTCGATGCTGAGATTGATGTCAATGAGACCTTCAAGGCACTGGAAGAGAAGGATCTGCGCGTGGTTCTCGGAGGCAGTTTCGTAAGCAAGTATCAAGAGGACAAGGACCCCGATTTTGACCTTCCTGAGAATGTCGGGTCTTATGCCTTCCGTGGAGGTGTCCGCTATCGGAAATGGGCCTTGAACGCAGAGTATGTGCACAAGGACAATGACCCACAGGCCACCAACACCATTTTTCATGAGGGCACAGAACGCAGGAATTTCAGTCCGGGATCGGCCCTCCTGGCCACGCTCACCTATTCGCAGAAGGGCCTGGGGGTGGCGGTCAGTGCAAAGCGGACCGACAACATGGATTTCCGTTCAGACCGTGGTGCGGCCGGTTTCGATCTCAACATCAACTATCTGCCGGCCCTGACGCAACAGCACACCTATCAGCTTGCCGGCAGCCTATATCCCTATGCCACACAGCCCAATGGAGAGTGGGCCTATCAGGTGGATGTCAACTATCGGATTCCTAAGAACTCTAAATTGGGTGGAAAAAGGGGCATGGGAATTCACTTCAATTATTCAGAGATCCACGGTCTGGTCACCACTGTCACCCCCGAAGGCAGCGGTCTCACCAGCACCCCGTTCGGGCAAGGCGATCTCTATTTCCGCGATATCAACTTCGATGTGCAGAAGACCGTGTCCCCGAAGTTCAAGTTCATAGTCCAGTATCTCAATCTCACCTACAATAAGGACGTGGTGGAAGGAGTGGCCGGCAAAGGCACTTTGTTCACCAACATAGGCATCATCGACATGACCTATAAGGTGGCCACGAAGCATGCCCTGCGCTTGGAACTGCAAGGACTGTGGGTGAAGGATCGTGCCGATCTGGGCGATTGGGCCATGGCACTGCTGGAATACACGTGGTCGCCCCACTTCTTTGTGGCCATCACCGATCAGTGGAACTATGGGAACAAGGATGCGGACAGACGGCTGCACTATCCGTCCATGTTCGTAGGCTACACCCACAACGCAACCCGGGTAACATTGGGCTATGGCCGCCAACGGGCCGGAATCCTATGTGTTGGGGGAATCTGCAGGACAATACCTGCATCAAACGGGGTGTCACTCACTGTGACCACCAGTTTCTGAGGATTTCCTTGGAAAACAAGACCCGAAAGGTTCAGTCCTGAGACTTGGCGAATCCCGCCTCTTTCACATATCGATTGGCAGAGACCACTGCGCCATCGGCATATTGCATTTCGAGGTAGCTGTCGCTATAGGTGTCCCAGATGCGGAACTCCCCGTGACGCTTACCATTGATGTAGTTGATCTCAGCAGTCTTCTCTCCGTTCTCTGCGAAGGTCTCCCATTTACCGTCAGGGATATTGTTGAGGAAGCAACCTGTTTCACGCACCGAACCATTCGTAAAGTAGTGGGTGACACGTATGTGTTTTCCTTCCTGCACATAGGTGCTGTTGTTCTCAGAGGAAGCAGTCAGTGTATTTTGCGCCTCGGTGCCGAATGACACCAACAGGCCAAAAGCGATGATTAGGGCTCTCATGATTTCCTGTTTTTGTTAATCCAGTATTAACGGAATCCGAAAAGTTGTTAACGATTTGGTAACACAAAGGTAAACGATAAGAATCCGAACTTGTTGCTATTCCTCAGCCACCATGGAAAAATTTAACATTGGAAGTGCAGACCTGAATGTTACGCTAAAGTTAACAGGGGCAGAAATGTGCAGTATGATTGATCTACGTGATGGCTGCGAGCACCTTTGGCAGGCCGACCCGACCTATTGGGGCCGTCATGCGCCCATTCTGTTCCCCACCGTTGGGGAGTCAAAGGACGGGGCCATCACCGTCAACGGTGAAGCATTCCCGATGGGCAGGCATGGTTTTGCGCGCTTCCGGAACTTCACATTGGTATCTAGGGACGAGACCAGCGCGCGGTTGAGGCTTGTTTCTGATGCTGAGACCAGGGCGTGCTATCCATTCGACTTTGTGTTCGAGACAGAGTACCGTGTTGCTGGAGGCACCATCACCCAGCTGTTCCGTGTGAAGAACACCGGGAATGGGCCCATGGCATTCCAATTAGGCGGTCATCCTGCTTTTGCGGTGCCCTGCGGAAGTAGCGGAGGGCATGCCGACCATTCCATCGTTCTCAGTGATAAAGGGAATCATGATCGCCATCTGCTAACAGAAGGCGGGCTGTATTCTGGAGAGACGCGCCCATTTTTGAAGGACACCGACCGTTTTGAATTGAGTCATGACCTTTTCCGCGAGGATGCCATTGTGTTCAGAAATGACGGCATCACAGATGCGGCCTTGTTGAACAATACCACCGGAAAGCAAGTGCGCATGCGTTTTGAGGGATTCCCGCATCTCGGAATCTGGTCTGTTCCCGGGGCTGGCTACGTTTGTATCGAGCCTTGGATCGGCTGTGCTGATGATGCCCACGGCACCAACGATATCTTTCTGAAGGACAGCGCAGTGATTCTGGAGGCGGGTGAGGAATTCAACACCTCATTCACCATCAGTGTGGTTCAGCCCTGAACGGTCTTTTGGAGTGTGATGTCCTCGCAGATGCCTGCGATGCGCAGTACCTCGCCTTGCTCATTGAGGACAGGGAAGGCACGGTCTCTCACCCAAATGAGTCTTCCGTCAGGATGCACGATGCGGTACTCCTCATTGTAGGTGCCAAGGGGTCCTTGTTCCGCAAACCGTTCGGCAATGCCCGGCCTGTCTTCCGGGTGAACATTCGTCTCCCATGCGAGGGGATTGTCGTAGAGGTCCTGCTCCTTCGTTCCGAACAGCCTGAAAAACTGTGGACTCACATAAAGGAATCGGTTCGCCTCACCGTCTGTGAGCCAAAAGACCTCTGCGATATTCTCGGCCATGTCGCGGAACAGCTGTTCACTCTCACGGACCTTGTGTTCCATCTCCACCCGTTCGGTGAGGTCGAGCAATACGCCATGCATCCGCATCGGCCGACCATTCTCACCGAAGACGGCCTTGCCCTGGTCGTAAATGGTGATCTCCCTACCGTCCGGTCTTATATAACGGTATTCCACTGCAAAATGCCCATCGCCCAACAATGATTGCTGCAGGCGGTCGGTCACCAGTTGGCGGTCATCTGGGTGTATGCGTTCGGCAACATCCAACATGTTGACATAGTTGCCCTGAAGTCCATAGATCTCTGCACTTCTCTGGCTGTAACTGCAGAAAAAACTGTCGCATTCCCAGGTCCAGATTCCGATGTTTCCCGCTTCGATCGCCAGATTCAGTTGTTCGGTCTGAAGCTTGCGCTCATGTTCAGCCAGCAGCGTGTCGGTGATATTCTCCACGAAGATCACAAGCCCGCCCACATCACCCTCAGCGTTGAACCACGGATTCATTTTCCAACGCAACCACCGGGTCTCTCCCTTGAATTGATACGGTTCTCCCTCGTTGGACATGGTCTCTCCCTTTAGGCCACGTTGATGCGCCTCCCTCCATCTGTCAGGCAGATGCGGGGACAGGTCGTACATGTGACGGCCAAGAATTGAATCTTCGGACATGTCCATGGTAGCGGCCCATTCCTCACTCACCACCAGATAGCGCATTTCGCGGTCGAACATGGCCACTTCCATGGGCATGTTACGCACCATGCTGCGGATTGCCAGTTCATTCGACTTCAATTTGGAATGACTGCGTTGAAGCTCAACCAGTGTCTCATGGCGCTGAATGGCCTTACGGATGATCACCGGTAGGCGCTTCAGGGTATTGCGATTGATGTAGTCCTCGATGCCCGCAGAGAGCAGCTCGATGGCAATCTCCTCCGCCAGATCGTAGGCCAAAAGGATGAACGGTGCCTCGCAACCGAGCTTTCGGGCCACGCCAAGCATCCTCAGCACGTTGGTTTCGGGCATGCTGTATGGGCACAGCACAATGTCGGGATGCAAATTTTTCTTGCACAGAAGACCCATGGATTCTTCCGTAGCTGCGCAGGTTGTGAGCTGATAGGAAAATCCGACATCGCGCAGCTCTTGCTCGAGCCGGTCGGTCTCCGAACGTTCCCTGTCGATGATCAGAATATGTATCTCAATGTGTGTGAACACGGGCCTCACTTTCAGAACACGAAGTAAGGAATTGTAAATGGGCCGTAATAACTGTCATATCACTCAGCTGTACGGTGCGCCATGAAACGCTTGAATCTGCGCAGGCGGTCCACATTGATGATGTCCGCGCCTTCATCCAACAGTATCTTCCACACCTTGGGCCTGTTGGTTGCGGCCCAGAAGCGCACTGTCCGGCCTTCAGCATGTGCTGCGGCAATGGTGTTGCGAAGCCGTGACTGTTCCTGCCCGTCCATCTGTCCGCGTCCTCGCCATCGTGTCTGACCGCGAAGACTGCCGCTCAACCGTGGAATGATGTCCGAATCATAAGGCCCGCCAAGTGCATTGAAGTTCCCTTCGAAATAGAACCACCTCCTTGGAGATGCAAGCCATTCCTCCTCGCGGCCACAGGCCCCGATGATGATGCTCACCGCGCCTGTCCGCTTTTGCCCTTTGTCCCAAACGGTGAGCATTTCCTCGTACTTCTTCAACTGCGAGATGAGTGTGTCGCAGATGTGCGGGCAACCCTGCTTTATGTCGATATAGAGCACGAATTCCTGCGGCCCGTCAGGGAAGATGCTGCGGAAACCGTTGGCCTTGGCGAGTTCATAGAGAGGCTGCAGATATAGTCGTTCAAGCGTTCGTCCCTTTCGGGTGAAAGCTGTCTCGTGATTCACCAGAAGGTCGCCTTTTAGCAGATGGATATCGGCCTCCACACTCATAAAGCCTTGTTCCAAAGCCTGATGCAGCGGCCTCAGATGCCAATAGTCGTTGTGGGCATGGCCTTGGGGCAAGGGTTTCACCTGTGCCATGGCCATGCCCCACAGGCAGAGGCCAAAAAAGGAGAGTGTCAATTGCCTCATTGGTCGATAATCCCGTGCAAGATAGCGGCATGTGCATCAGTTTGGGCTCGACCTCTATGTCGACCTGCTTTTGAATCTCGCAGGGTAACTTCGCGCCCTCATTTCCTTTCGCATGAACATCTCCTACAACTGGCTGCGGCAGTATCTCCCTATTGACATGTCGGCACGTGAAGCGGCCGAACTTCTCACCCACAGCGGGCTGGAGGTGGAGCACGTTGTGCCGTTCTCCAGTGTGGAGGGCGGGCTGGAAGGAATCGTCATCGGTGAAGTGCTCACCAGAGACAAGCATCCCGATGCCGACCGCCTGAGCGTTTGCACCGTGAACGTGGGTAGAGTAGAACCCCTCAATATCGTGTGCGGTGCGCCCAACGTAGCCGCTGGACAGAAAGTCGTGGTCGCCACCGTGGGAGCGAAACTCTACCCATCCGAAGGCGAACCGTTTGAGATCAAGAGATCGAAGATCCGTGGGCAGGCGTCCGAAGGGATGATCTGCGCGGAGGACGAGATCGGCCTCGGCAAGAGCCACGATGGCATCATGGTGCTGCCGGTTGACACGAAGGTGGGCACGCCCGCTGCCGATTTTTTCAAAGTGGAGAACGATGAGGTGCTGGAGATCGGCCTCACGCCCAACCGTGCCGATGCCATGAGCCATATCGGTGTGGCGCGAGACCTGCGGGCCGTTGCCCGAGCCGCAAAAGGCGGTCTTGAAAAACTGGAACTGCAATGGCCAGATGTGGCGAACTACAGTGCGCAGACCGAGAACCCTATCGCCATTGAGGTGAAGGATACGGATGCCGCACCGCGCTACGTGGGTGTTTATATTGAAGGAGTGAAGGTGGGGCCGTCACCGCAGTGGCTGCAGGACAGGCTTAAGGCCATCGGCTCGCGGCCCATCAACAACGTGGTGGATGTGACCAACTTCGTGCTGCACGAGCTGGGACAGCCGCTCCACGCCTTTGATGCCCATAGGATAGGAGGGAAGAAAGTGGTAGTGCGCACCGCCCATTCCAATGAGAGATTCACCACGCTCGATGAGGTTGAACGCTCCATGCACGGGGAAGACCTGCTCATTTGCGATGCGGACAAAGGCATGTGCATCGCGGGCGTGTTCGGTGGCGCGAATTCAGGAGTAACGGAGCAGACGGTGAACGTATTCCTCGAAAGTGCCTATTTCAACCCTGTCACTATCCGCAAGACGGCCAAAAGGCACGGCCTCAGCACGGACGCATCGTTCCGTTTCGAGCGTGGCATCGACCCTGAAATAACTGTTTATGCTGCCAAACGGGCCGCGCTGCTCATCCAGCAGGTCGCGGGCGGGAAGACATCGGCCATCACCGACATCTATCCGAATCCCATCCCGCATCACAAGGTGGAGGTGAAATTCGCCCACATCGACCGTCTCATCGGGCAGGCCATCGCATCCGACACGGTCGTCAGCATTCTCGAGGACCTCGGCATTTTCATCGAAAAAAGAAATGCGGAAGGACTGCGACTTTCGGTGCCCACGTTCAAGACGGACGTGACCCGCGAGGCCGACATCATAGAAGAAGTGCTGCGGGTTTACGGCTACGACCGCGTGGAGGGCAGCGGCCAACTGCGCGTGCCGCTTACCGACAGCCCCGACAAGGACGTGGAGATGTTGCGCAACATGGTGGCCGACACGCTCACCTCGCAGGGCTTCAACGAGATCATGAACAACTCGTTGACACGTTCCGCTTATGCGGAAAAACACCTCGCAGCTCAGTCCGCGCAGTCGGTCATCATCCTCAACCCGTTGAGCACCGACCTCAACGCCATGCGTCAATCCCTGCTGTTCGGAGGGTTGGAGAGCGTGTCGCGCAACATCCGCCATCAGAACCCCGATGTGCGGTTCTATGAGTTCGGGAATCTGTATTTCAACGCGGAGGAGAACATCTGGCCCTATAGGGAGCAGCATTCGCTTGGCATCTTCCTTTCAGGAAAGTGGCAGCAGGAACGCTGGAATGCGGTGAAAGGTGATGTGTCTTTTCAACATGTGTACGCGGTAGTGAGGCAGCTTTTGGAGCGGATGAACATTCAGGCGCGGTTCACCGACCTGCCCGCTGAGAACTCCATTTTTGCCTACGGCATGGCTTTTTCGTTGAAGGATAAGGTTCTCGCGCGATTCGGAAGCGTTCGCAAGGACATCCTCGCCACTTTCGACATCGATCAGGAGGTCTTCTTTGCCGATGTGGACTGGGACGCAGTGCTTGCAGCATCCGCCATCAACAGGCTCACAGTGTCCGACCTGCCGAAGTTCCCGTCAGTGAGGCGCGACCTTGCCCTGCTCGTGGACAGGTCTGTGAAGTACGCCCGCATCGAGGAATTGGCCCATCAGACCGAGCGGAAGCTGCTTCGCGAAGTGGACCTCTTCGATATCTATGAAGGAAAAGGGGTTCCAGAGGGCAAACGCTCCTATGCGGTCAGTTTCATCCTGCGCGATGACGAGGCCACCCTACAGGACAAATCCATCGAAAAGACGATGGAAAGGCTGGTAGGCAGGTTCAAGCAGGAGCTGGGGGCGGAGCTGCGCGGGTGACCCCTCAGACTTCAGGAACCTGTGGATCTTCGTGTTTCAGCTTCTCATCCTCCATGGTGTCCAAAGGCATCATGGCCGACCCGCTGACGTAAACATCCGCCATCAAGGCCACCACCATCAGGATGAAGAACCCGGTGGCGATGCCAAGCCCAAGACCGCGTAGCAGATTGGCGATGATGAAGCTCAGAATCAGGAAATGACGTGTCCAGATGGGTTTTCCGACCCTGTTGGCACCATAGCTGGCCCTGAAATGGAACCACAGGACCCCCATACTGCCGATCGCTGAGACCGCTACTCGGCCCTGCCAACCGGCCACTGTCATGGAGAATCCTGCGAACAGGGTAAGCACCGAAAGTAGGAAAAGGGAACGTTGGCTTGGCATCGGTCTGTTTCAGGTCACAAATATCGCAGGCATAGCAGTGAATGAACGATGTCCACTTTACGCCATTGTTCCCCAACTTTGAAGTCACATCATAAGCCCAGTCCGATGAGCAATTTCATTCCATACGTAGCACCGCAACTTTCTCCGGAGGAGATGCTCGATCGTGCCAGCCAGTTCCATGACCTGATGGCGCAGAGGCGCTCGTTGCGGATGTTCTCTGACCGCCCGGTGGCCAAGGAGGTGATTGAGCACATCATCCTCACGGCCGGCACCGCCCCGTCTGGCGCCCACAAGCAGCCTTGGACGTTCTGTGCGGTAAACTCTTCCGACATCAAGCGCCAGATCCGCGAAGCTGCAGAGAAAGAAGAATACGAGAATTATCATGGGCGCATGTCAGACCGTTGGCTCCACGACCTCGAACCATTTGGCACCGACCATCATAAGCCATTTCTTGAGACAGCTCCTTGGCTCATAGCTGTGTTCAGGCGCAACTATGAGCTTCTGAACGGTGAGAAGGTCAACAACTATTATGTGAACGAATCAGTGGGCATTGCCACCGGCTTTCTTCTGGCGGCCATTCACAATGCGGGACTTGTTGCGCTCACGCATACGCCCAGTCCCATGAATTTCCTCACGCAGGCATTGGGCCGTCCTGCCAACGAAAAGCCTTTCCTGCTTGTGCCAGTGGGTCATCCCGCAGATGGTGCCACCGTTCCTCATCTCAAACGCAAATCGTTGGCCGAGATAGGTGTATTTGTCTGACCTTTGCGCACCATCAAATCAAATCGCCATGAAGACCATACTTATCGGACAGGGCCTCGGCCCCATCAAGTTCGGAATCACCCGCGATCAGCTCACGCACCTCATTGGTGAGCCGGACGAAGTGGAAGAGAATGTGGACATTGACGAGGATCTGGACGAGCAGGCCGAAGCATGGCATTATGATGAGTTGGAAGCGTCCTTCTCATTCGATCAGGAGGACGATTGGCGATTGGGCATGATCGCCATCAGCCATGAGGATGCCACGCTGCTTGGACGGAAGATCATCGGCATGAGCCGGCAAGAACTGTTGGAGAACCTTCAGGACATGGGCTTCGAAGACCTTGTCTTCGAGGATTGGAGTGACGATGAGGATCCCGACCGCCATTTGGTGCAATCAGATTCCTCAGCCATCAACTTCTGGTTGGAAGATGGCGAACTCTGCGAGATCCAATGGGGTCCACGCATGTTGGACGAGGACACGGTCGATTGGCCGGCCGAGGATTGAGGCAGCTTCAATAACTCCATTTCACCCGCAGAAAAACACTGTTGCTCAGGTTCTGATAGGAGCTTGAAATGCCTGTTGGCGTAATCTCTGGAAACTCGGAGAAGAACAGTTGCGCGGCCAGCAGAATGTCGAAACTGTTGCTCACAGAATAGGTGAGCGATGGGTTGATGAGCAGCAGATGAGGCCCATAGCCATAGATTACCGCCAAGCTTGAGTTGATGAGCGGTGTGATGGGATAACTGGCGGTGATGAAGCCGTTGTAGCGCGTAGGCATCAGGTTCTTGGCGCTGAGCGCGGTTCCGCTGAAGAAGCTGACCAGTTTCGCGGGGTCCGAATCGTCAATGCCGTTGCTGTTGAAAAGAAGGGAACCGTTGAGATACAGGCTGTTCTTGAAGGCATAGTCCACCGAAATGGCACCTGACACCGTGTGGGTGCTGTCCGCAAAACCCTCGAATGGTGCGAACCACTGCGCCTCGCCCTTGAAGCCCGCATTGCCCAAATTGCCTGCCCAACCGATGCCCGCTGTCACCTCGTCACGGTATTGGCCTGCGATGAACTGCAGGTCGTAGCCGCGTGCGTTCATCTTGAACATCACCGCAGCGGTCGATTCGAGCCATTTTTCCCGTGGGGCAACAGCAATCTCGAAACCGCTCATGTTCTTGCCGAAATACTGAAACCGAACGGCATCCGTGCCCGGCCGTTCCTCATAGTCGAAGTCGATGAAGTTGTAGGCGTTGAAGATGTCGTTGGGGTTCCACGCGAGGTTCACACCCCAATTGATGCGCTGACGACCGACCCGCACATCTACTTTCTGATTTCCCCAACCGAGATAGAGCCTGTCGAGCGTGGTGTTGAGCAGCACGGCATCGCTCCTGCCGATGTTGGCCGTCATGTCCACGAGGCCACCGTCCAATTCGTAGTTCTCGTGCAGCGTTGGCGTGGTGGCCGTTTTTCCTGCGTAGAATAGCCTTGTGCGCAGTTCAGCCCCGATAAGGAAACCCTTGCCGGGTGTGATCTTCAGGTTGATGCGGTTGTGTAGGAAATTCTCGGTGCTATTGCCGATGAGTGGATTCTCAGAAATGGAAACGATATTCAGGTTCTTGATATAACCATGTATCTGAACGATGTCGGAGAATTTGATCTTGGGGGATGGTGAGGAGGTGCTGTCGGATTCTTGGGCAGTAGCCGATTTTGCCATCAGCATGCCCAGAACCACCAAACAACAGCCAATGTTGCTCATCGCCCAACTTTGAACCTTAAACATTGAACTTTTGAACCGTTTTCATCGCCTTTCATCTCTCACAACAACCCCATCCTCCAACGTGATCACCCTGCGTGCGCGGTCTATCACGCGCTGGTCATGCGTGGAAAAGATGAAGGTGATGCCTTCTTCCTTGTTCAATCGTGCCATGATGTCGAGCAGGTTGGAGGCACTGGCCGAATCGAGGTTGGCGGTGGGCTCATCGGCCAGAACGAAATCGGGTTTGGAGGCCAACGCCCGCGCCACGGCCACGCGCTGCTGCTGTCCGCCAGAGAGTTCCGTTGGGCGCTTGTCCATCTTGTCGGCAAGGCCCACTTCGCCTAGCAATTGCTCCACACGGGCATCTCGCTGCGCCTTCGGGATCTTCTGAAGGAGCATGATGAATTCGGTGTTCTCCTTGGCCGTGAGCACGGGAATCAGGTTGTAGCTCTGGAACACGAAACCAATGTGTTTCAACCGGAAATCGATCAGTTCGCTGTCGGTCTTGCCTGTCAGTTCGTGGCCGTTCACTTTGACACTGCCTGAAGTAGGACGGTCGAGACCACCGATCATGTTGAGCAGCGTGGTCTTGCCGCTGCCCGATGGGCCGATGATGGCCGTGAACTCGTTGTCCTCGATGGTCACATCCGCACCGCGAACGGCATAGACGGGAACGATGCCTTCGTAGGTCTTGGTCAATGATTTTGTTTCAATTACGTAGTTGGTCATTTTTCAATTATCAATTAACAATGAGCAATTATCAATTTAATGAGGAAAGTGGACTGACTCATTCCTCTGGCCTATTGGTGGTTCTGATTATGGAGAAGAGAATTCTGAGAATTTCCTCACAATCGTTGACCAAATCATCGTATTCATTCTTGGTGATGTATTCTGTGGCATGAAGAAGGCGCAACCAGAATTTCGATTCCCGTGCTTCCTTGTATGAGATGCCTAGTTTGGCGCTAAAATCCTTCCTGGAAATTCCGCCAATGGCCTCCTCAGCATTGGCCCCTATTGAGGTTGCACTTCGCATCAATTGCCGCGTCAGGTCATATTCTCGATGCTCAATTCTTACGCGTTTGCACATCAGCAAGACTTTCACCGCGAAATCAAAACTCTTCGTCAAAATCACATTCTCTGCTGCCATCACGTAATTGTTAATTGCTCATTGATAATTGTTCATTGAGTCCTGATGGCTTCAACAGGTATCAACTTCAGGGCTTTTCTCGCAGGGTAAACCGCAGCAATGACCGCCATCACTGCTACCATTATGGCTACTTCGAAGTAGCTGCGAATGTCGAGATACGGATAGACGATGCTGGCGAATCCGAGATCGTTGTATGCACCACCGAGGTCTATGCCCACTTGACCGAAGTACGAGACCATGCCCCATGATAGCAGCAGCCCCAGCGGCCCACCGATCATGGTGAGCATCACCGTTTCGAAGAGGATCATGCCGAAGACCTTTCGCTTGGCCATGCCAACGGCCATCAGCACCCCGATCTCGCGAACGCGCTCAAGCACTGCCATAAGCATGGTGTTGAGTATGCTGAACAATAGGGCCACCAGTATGATGCCCACGATGAAATAGAGGTAAACGTCCATGGTCTCGATCATGTAGCGCATGCCAGTGGCCAGATCGAGCCAGGGCAACACCTCCAGTTCGGGATGAGCAGCGCGGTATTTGGCCGCCAGTGGTTCGGCCATGTCATGATCGGTGAGGGACACCGCTATTTCGTGTACACCGGCCTCGATGCGCATCAGCGCGCGGAGGTCGTCCTGACGCACATAGATGTTCATCTCATCGAACATGCCGTTGCCCGTATCGAAAATTCCGACCACGCGAAACGCCCCGGCAATGATCTCGCCATCCAGATCCTGAACGGTGAGCACGAGTTTCGATTTCAGGTCCACCCCATACTTCTCGGCCACTTTACGACTGATGACCAGCGGATTGCGCGATGCGCCTTCGAACCACGTGCCGTCCACTACTTTCTCGTTCAGTCCTGTCACCAGGGCCTCTTTCGCAGGGTCGATGCCCATGATGCGGATGGCGCCCGAACGTCTTGCCGAACCCACCATGCCCATGCTGATGAGCCTTCCAGAAGTGCCCGCAACGGTCGGTTCCTGCTCCACTTCGACCATGATCTGGTCTGCATTCGGGATATAGAGACTGGTGAGGAATTCATCGGTGAACTGCGGTCTGTGGAACTGGAAATCGCTCATCTCAAGCTTGATCACACTCTCGATCTTCTGCCGCATCATGCCTTGCATAAAAGCAGATGCGAACACGCCAGCCAATAGCCCAATAGCAATGGCCGTGATGACCACGATGCTGCGGGTGCGGTTTCTCCAAATATTTCGCCAAGCGATTTTTAGCAACATAGCCGTTCGCTTTTCGCCATTCGCTTTTCGCAAAAAAGGCAGGGGTTTGATGTCTGTGAATCTGAACTCATTTGTTTTTCCACTTCTTGTTTTTCAGTTAGCCGAATGGCGAACAGCGAACAGCGAAAGGCTTTCTCAACTCCTCATCGCCACAATCGCCTTCATCCTCAGTAATCTCATCATCGGATATAAGGCTATTACCGAAGTAATGGCCGCTACAACCAACGCCTGCGTGGCAAACACCCCGATATCCACCGTGCTCTGCATCACGGGTTCCATGCCGTATTCCTCGAACATCTTGGTGAATTCCTCGCCTTCGCCAAAGGTGATGGGGAAATAGTAGAACCAGCTCACCACGGGCAGGGCGCCTATCATGCCGAGGATGGAGCCGAGCAGGGCCAGCATTACCACTTCGAGCCAGAAGACAGCGGCCAGTCGCCAGCGTTTCATGCCCACCGCCACCAGCACCCCGAACTCATGCATCCGTTCGGCAAGCATCATCAGCATGGTGCCGAAAATGCCGAACGAGATGACCATGTAGAGGATGAACATGAACACGTAGCCCTCTTTGCGGTCAGTCTCGATCATGTGCTTGAGGTCGGGCATCAGCACTTCCCAATCGTGTGCCACGAGGCCGGTAGGAAGTGAACCGCTCAGGTCACTGACAATCTTGGTGGAGCGGTCAGAATTGTCCATCAGCACCACTATGTTGGTACACATGCCCTCGGCCCCGAAGAACCATTGCGCCTCCTTCAAAGGCAGTATCACCAGTTGCTTGCTCAACTCGGGCGACCCGAATTTGACCAGTCCTTTCACAGGATATTTGCCCGTGGCGGTGCTGCCCTGATAGCCCATGCCGATGAGCACGATGGTGTCGCCCACCGCCAGCCCGAGCTTCTTTGCCAGCCCGGAACCAAGGAGCACAGCCTTGTCATCAGGTTCGAGGTAAGCTCCATCTGAAACCCGTGCAGCCATGTCGGTGTGGTCCTTCTCGGCCACTGGGTCAATGCCCACGACCATCGCGCCCTTGGTGGTCTCGTCCGATGCGGCCAGCGCAAAACTCTCGATGCGTGGCACCCAGCCGGTCACATGGCGCGTGGACATTATGCTGCTGTCAATGCCGTCCGACATCATCAAGGCATCGTCCAATGAGCGGTCGGGGAGATATTCGGCCGACTGTACCTGAACAAAGCCACTGTAAGCCCCGATCATCGAGTCCATCATGCGGGCATACATTCCTTCCTTCATGCTCATCATCAAGGTGGAAAGAATCACCGCGAAGAACACCGACATCAGGGTGATGGCCGTTCTGCGCTTATTGCGCCAGATGTTGCGGTATGCGAGACGGAGGAGCATATCAGGGTGTCAGGTTTTCAGGTAATCAGGAAACGGGTGAATTGGTTGTCAGGAGGTCAGGTTTTCAGGTGATCACGATGGAAGGGACTTGGAAAGGTTGGCAATGAAACGGGCAAGCATTTTCCGTTCTTCATCAAGTTGGGAATTCAGCTTTTCTATGAGATCAGTGGGTACCGAGAAACGCCTTTGGACTATCAGAGCCTGTGTCTGAAGCTCGAATGTTGAACCAAGTGCTGTTTCCAGATACTGGATAAAGTGCCTGTCACTCTTGCGAGAACAACCCTCCGCGATGTTGCTTGGAATACTGACACTGCATCGCGCCATCTGTGTTCTTAGTCCAAAGCGTTCTGAATCAGGAAGCAGAGCAATAAGGTCGTACGTTGTTTCGACCACACCCATTCCGCGTTGCCAAATGGTCAAATCCTTAAAATCTCTCATCCTTATGCGTTATTGCTAACTCTGATTTCCTGATCACCTGACACCCTGATTTCCTGACCACCTTACTTCACCGTTTTCATGTTCGATGTACTGAAGAAGGAATCCTCCAGCGGCTTGTCAAACTCGATCGCGGTGATCTCCATCATGGTCTTGTTGCCGGGTTTGTCCACAGGGATCATCTCCATTTTGGCAGCCAGTTTCTTGCCGCCCATTTCCTTGATGTCGGAAGAGTTGAGGATGTTGACAAGCGCACCGTCCTCGTCATACATCTCGCTGCGGAGCTGGATGAGATCGGCCCTGTCGATGAAGAGGACGATCTTGCCCCAGACCACGGCCGCTTCGGGCTTGGGGTCGAGCTGGATCTTGTAACACTTTCGGCCCAAGATTGTGCTGTCGCCCGTTATCTTCTGGGTGTAGTCGTTGAGGGTGGACGATTCGCGCACCAGGTCATCGTTGGTGAAATCGGTGCCCATCCAGCTCTGCATCATCATGCTGGGCGGCAACTTGATGGTGCGCTCAATGCTGGGCATCCAGTTCCATATCTCCTTGTCGCGCTTGAGGAAGGCAACGCCTTTGTCCTTGGCCGGTGCTCTGACCACCGAGAGGCTCATCTTCTCGCCCTTGCTCCAGCTTTTGAGGGTCATTTCGCGGGTCCATTTGGGGCGCACGGTGGTGATGGTCATCTCGGTGATGGCCGATTTGGTACCGCGCATCTTCTGGTCGGCCTTTTCGATGATCTCGCGGGCGGTTTGGGCTTGCGCGCCAAGGGCGATGGCGGAAAGGAGGAGGGTTAGTGCGAGGCGCGATAGAGCTGTTCGCCATTCGCCATTCGCTGTTCGGATTGTGTAAAAAGCCATTCGCTGTTCGCCATTCGCTGTTCGGGCAATGGGAGAAGCTATTTGCTGGTCACTGTTTACTGTTTTGAGAAACAGGTTTTTCGGATGGAGATTCATGTTATGGTTGATATGTGCTCATGTTTTTGATTTGGCGAATGGCGAAAAGCAAATGGCGAATAGCGAATGGCGAACAGCTCCTTCTCATGCAAACTGCATTATCACCATCTGTTTCACTTTCTCTACTGGAAAATTGTCTGGGTCGAGGAGGGCATGCATCTGCACCCCGTCCAGCGAGGCACTGAAGTAGCGCATGGCCGCCACGGGGTCTTCGTAGCCCTTGGCGTGGAAGTACTGCGACATGCTCATCATGAAGGGCGTCACCTTGGGCAGCATCGTTTCCATCAGCAATGGGGTCACTTCGGGTTGAAAGGCCAGTGACATGTAGAGCTTCCACCGCTGGGGTTCTTTCACAGCAATATCGATCTGCAGGTCTATGAGCTCGATGAACCGCTCGCGGGTGAGCACTTCTCCCGGAGTTATCCTCAACAGCTCCACCACATGGTCGAACAGGTCGTTGACCAACGTGAGCAGCACCGCTTCCTTGCTGGGGAAGTAATTGTACATCAGTCCCTTGCTCACGTCCGCCTCCTTGGCTATCATGCTCACCGAGGCCGAATGGTAGCCACTGTTGGCAAACACCGTGAGGGCCGCGTTGAGAATGGCCTGCCTGCGGTCCTTTCGGAGTTCTTCGAATTGCTGCTTGGTGCGGGGGGACATGAGGAAAGCTGTAAGCTGTTGGCTTCAAGCCGCAAGCGACAAAGTTTGATTGAACGAGCGGTCAAAGGAATGGAAAATAATCCTTTGACTGAACGGTCGGTCAATAAAATTTATGACAAGGGAGAAAGCAGCGAGTAGCGAACAGCCACTTCATGTCTGATGTATCCGCACCCCCATCACGCAGACATCGTCCGTCTGTTCGCCTGTGCCCCGCCATTCAGCGAATTCGCGGCTCAGTTCCAGATGCTGTCCGTTCATGGGCAGGTGGCTGTTGCCCAGCAGAAATTCGCGGAACCTGCGTGTCATATACTTCTTGTCACCAGACCCTCCCATCTGATCCTGAAATCCGTCAGAAAAGAGATAGACCGCATCACCTGTTTCGATGCCCACTTCCTGCTGGGTGAAATTGAGAGCACTGTCGTGATAGCCCACCGCCCTGCGGTCGCCCTTGATGACGTGCATTTCGCCATGACGTGCGATCCAAAGGGGATTATGGGCCCCTGCGAACGTGATGGTCATTGCCTTCGTGTCGATGGCGCAAAGGGCTATGTCCATGCCATCGCGCACCTGTGCCACCGAGCCTTCAAAGGTCACCAGCAGGTCAAGGGTCATCTGGGTGAGCACATCCTTTGGGCGGGTCAGCCCAAGGTCGCTGATGCAGCGGTTCAGGCTGTTGAGGCCTATGACACTTAGCATGGCGCCCGGCACCCCGTGACCTGTGCAGTCTCCCACCGCCAGATAGATCACGCCCTTGTGGCGGGCCATCCAATAGAAGTCGCCCGACACCACATCGCGGGGCCGATTGAAGAGGAACGAGTCTGCAAAAAGCATCTGCAGCGCATCGGTTCCGGGCATTACCGCTTCCTGAAGCCTTCTTGCATAATCGAAACTCTGCATGATCTCGCGGTTGCGCACATCCACCTCCGCCTTCTGCCGCTCCACTTCCAGTTTCTGCTCATGGATGAGCGAGTTCTTCACCTCCAGTTCAGAATTCACCCTCGATTTCGAACGATAGGCGAAGAAGATGACGAGGAACATCAGCCCCAGAACGAACGTGACCACCGTGGCCGCTGCCAGATAGGTGCTGCGCCTTTTGAGTTCCTCATCGGCAATGGCGTCCTTCTTCTCCTGTTCTACCGCAAGCAGGGCCTCCTTCTTGTCGTAGTCGTATTGGAAACGCTGACGCATCAGTTCTTTCTTGTTCTCCTCGCTCAGGGTGCTGTCGCGCATGGCGATGTATAGATCATACATGTCCAGTGCTTCCTTGTAGCGGCCCTGTTTGCGATGGATCTGGGTCTGGGTCCAGGCGGCATTCTTGATCTTTTCAGGGAAACCGAGTTCTTTTGCAATGCCCATGCTGCGCTGTGCAAGGGCGAGAGCCTCTTTCAGATCGCGCTCCGAACCGGAGCGCACCAGCATGTAGGCCAGATTGTTGGTGTTCTCCACCAGCGAACGCTTGTCGCCTGCGCGCTCTGCGGTCTCAATGCCCTTCCGCACGAACTCCAGTGCCCTCGGCAGGTCTTTCATCTGATAGTACACCGACCCTATGCTGTTGTAGGTCCCACTTATTCCACGTGTATCACCCATCTCCTGCAGCAGTTGCAGATTCCGGAGAAGATACTCCAATGCCTTCTCATTGTTGCCCATGGTGCGGTGGGTGATACCGATGTTGTGGCAGGTGGTGGCCATGTGTGCGCGGTCGCCCATGGCCTCGGAAAGCTCCAGGGCCTTCTCCATATATCCGAGCGCAAGGGTCTTCTCACCCTGTTCGGAGTGAATGCTGCCCAAGTTGCCGTACGCACCCGACATTCCCCGCTTGTCGCCCAAACGTTCGTAAATGCCCAGTGCCCGGTGGTGGTACTCCAGTGCCTTGCGCACATCGCCCAGATCGTAGAGCACCGTGGCAATGTTGTTGAAGGTGAGGGCCATGCCTTTCTCGTTGCCCACCTGCTCCTGCAACGTCACACTCTTCTGATAGTATTCCAGGGCAAGGGCGTTTTCGCCCTGTCTGCGCTTGATCAGCCCGATGTTGGTATAAGCGGTGGCCATGCCTTTGGGGTCGTTGGCCTGTTGGCTCAGGGCAAGGCTCCGTTCATACAGGGGCATCGCCTCCGTGTAGTTGCCCCGCATGAAATAGGACGCCCCCTGTGTGTTGAGGGCTGCGGCCATCTGCACCGGCAGTTTCTTCTTTTCTGCGAGGGCCAGTTCGAGGCTCGCGTAGTGGAAGGCACTGTCGGGGCGGGAGTAGAGGTAGCCTTCGCGGGCTATGTCGTGCATGGCCTTGAGGCGGCTGGTGTCCGCCTCCTTCTGGTTGTTCCAAACCGCCCACAGCGAGTCGTTCAGTGCCTGAGGCAGCACGCTCTGCGCCACCGCCATCTTCCCAAAGGGCAACATGCAGAGTATTGCGAACACGACCCGGAGCCTATTCATGCCGTGAATATCTACAAATCTCGCAAGGCAGGGGTACTCCTTTTGGTTGAATGTTCTCACCATAAGGCTACCCCGACCGCTCCTTTAGCAGTTTCACAATCTTGGAGTGGCCTTGTTGCTTCGCAATAATGAGGGCGGTGTCGGTGTTGAAGCCCACCTTCAGCTTGGGGTGCCTTCTTGGGCGGCAATCAGCATTTCTTTCCGGTCGCCTGCGGCCTTGGGGTGGGTTGCGGTTGAGTCTCAGTGAAAATCAATCTTCACCAAGCTCTGCGACAGCTTGCCGCCCTGGATGTAGGTAAGCCCCGTGGAAGAGCCATTAGGACTGTAGAACATCTCGGGCCGGAACATGCCGCCCACTGCTGAGGACGGCCAGAGCAGTTCGCGCTTCTGGCGTTCATCCGCATTCTTCATGTCCACGCTCACGATAGTGACCGGATTCTTGGGGCCCGTGAACTTGTAAGGTTTTTTACCGGTGTTCCATTCCTTCTCAAGGTTCCGGAAATTGTCGTTGAACATGAGATAGAGCTTGTCTTCATGGATCTTATAGGCGTAGCCCCTGCCATCGGTGGTATAACCACGCTGATAGAGCGGCACCACGGTGCTCCATTGCAGCTCATAATCTGCGCTGAGGCCGAAGGCGTGTATGTTCAGGAAATGGTAGATGGTCCTCGATATGCTCGAACCCTGCCGCGTGCGCACTTCTATGAACTGCTCCTGCGCCAGCACCACATAACTGCCATCCTCAAGCCGTATCAGCTTGTCTATCTCCAGATAGGGTATGACCACAGGCTTGCCCTTCTTCTCGCGCTTGGCCTGCTTGCGCCCCACTTTGGCCGGTTGGTTCTTGCCCGCATGTTCAGCGGTGAAAGGGGTCTGCTTCACCATCGGCTTGTCGCGCTTTTCACCTGTCCATGTGATGGAGGCGAACCCGGTCTCGCCACCGGGCGAACCGAACCATAGGAAGGTGAAGCCCCGCACTCCTGTGGAGAAGAACAGACTGTAACGCCCCTCGGTGAGGTCAGAAGTGACACCCGTGGCCCGCACTTTGTCCACACGGGTCGAGATGGTCTTCTTCGGCCCTATCGCATACAGCATCACCGCGAAACGGTCCTGTAGCTTATAGCGCCTGCCACGGTCCACGGTCGCCCAGCAGTACACCGTGCCCTCATCGTTGAACTGGGCATTGCCGCTGTATTTCACCACCCCGTCCGTGGCCTCGAATTCCTGCACGCGGTCTGAGACCACCTGAAGCTCGGTGTCCAGCACAATGTATCGGTAGCGCATCACCTTCACATTGCGTTGATTCCTGGTCTCCGGCAGCTTGAGATACACCAGAAGGTTCTCGCCATCATCCGAGATCTCATAGTCCAGATCCGCGTTCTCAATGATGTAGTAGTAGTCCTTGTCAATGCGTGCAAGCTCCACGGCAGACCCGCTCGCGTTGTCCTCCTCATCAAGTTCGGTGAGGGTGAAGAAATTGTGCTTAGAATCGCGGTCTGTCGTGGCCTTCAGCAACAGCCGCTTGTCAGCGAAGTCCAAATGGTACCAGTCAGAGAGCTCATACTTCTTCGGTTCGCCCTTCTTGGCCATCTCCACGGTCTCGGTATGCACCGGCTCCAGCTCATCATTGAAAGTTACGATGTCATACTGGCCCTTTGACCGCAGACGTAGCTTATACTCACCCTCTTCAATGCTCTCAAACCGGTCGATGGACTGCCCCTGTTTCCGTTCGAATTTCTTTCCCACGAAAGCATCGGCCTGGGTGGCCTTGCTTACTTTCTTCTGAGCCTCGGCAAGGTTCGGGAAGGCCAGAATGATGCTGATGGAAACAAGGATGCTTGAACACTTCATCTACTTCAGGTTTTGCATTTGGATTGTGGGCGGCCAAACCTAATGTTTTTCAATCATTGTCGAAAATGGAGACTGATAACAGAATAGAAACGCGGCCATGATAACAAGGGGCATAAAATCCCATGGCAAACGCATCAGATCCGACCTCGAAGAGAACCTCCTTCGGAAGCAGTGATCCTTACCACGAAGTGTCATAAAGGGTCTTGTTGCTCTGTAAAGGGCTCGGTTCACTTCTGTCCCTACTGGCCAAGATTTCCTCGCGTCAATGCAATGATTCCCCGCATTCTTCCGTTATCACATCTCATCAGCCACATCATCGCCATGACAGCCCGCCCGAACATCATCCCACAGAGTGCGGCCCTCATCTTGGGCATCCTGTCCCTCACGGCCTGTGAGAACAGCGATGTGCATCCTCGCGATACCATCACCGTGCTCTACTATGTGCTCACGCCAGAGGACGGAAGCCGACCTGACGTGACCCTCTACTATGAGGACATGGACGGACCGGATGGCCGGAACCCCATGATCATAGGCGGCCAGCTCAGTGCCAATACCACCTACAATGGCACATTGCACCTGCGCTTCGCTTCCGAGAAATCGAGCAGCGATGCCGAGCATCTCATCATCGAACAGGGCATCTTCAAACACCCCGAATCACATCAGGTGTTCTATACCGTTCCGCCCGCTTTGGACATGATCGCGTACTACACCGACCGCGACACTTTCGGCCTCCCCATCGGGCTGCGCACCCGACTTGTCACTGGTGCTCAAGGGCAGGGCACGCTGACCGTCACGGTGCGATATGACGTGAACAAGACCGCTCCGGGAGTGGCCCAAGGAGACATGACCTATTCCGGTGGTGCCAACGACATCGAGGTGGTTTTCCCTGTGGTTCTGCAATCCGGGCCATGAATGCAATAATAGGGTAGGGGAAGGAGTGTGCAGGGAAAGTTCGTCCATCACGCCCCTGTCCCGCGCCTGCCTAACGGAACACGGTTCCCAACGGGCACATCAGCGAAAACGCGGACCGGGCAAACGCATCAAAATTCCTAACCACGGAAACACATTGATTATCAATCAAATGCTCTTAACCACAAAGGACACGAAGTTACACGAAGAAAATTCTTCGTGTGCCCTTGTGAAAGCCCTTCGTGTGCCTTTGTGTTGAAAACCGAAGTCTTCCGAAGGAAGACTTCAAAATATTCTCCTTGGGGTTGCATTTGATGCGTTGCTCCTGAAAACGCGGACACGAACTCTTCCCCCTTTTCGCAACCTGTTCTATTTTCACCGTCAATACTATCAACAACCGAATTGACATGCGAAACCTTCTCCTCCTTCCGCTCCTTCTGTCCGTTGCCACGGCCGTTGCACAGGATCCCTGCGATGACCTCGACATCCTCTCCGTCCGATACAGCCCGTTCACCGACACGGTCATCATCGTGGAGGTGGCGAACAACGGGGAAGAGATCTTCTCCTATCCCGGCTTCGTCCTCATCAACAGCGATGGCGACACACTGGCGCTGGAGACCGTCAACTACTTCGGCATAGGGCAGCAGTCGGTCCATCACCTCACTGTGCGGCCGGGCATCGCAGCCCCCACGGACGTCTTCCAAGGGGTGCTTGAACTGTACTCCGACTTTTTCAACATGCAGGAATGCAGCTGGGCCATGGACTCGGTATTGTGCGTAACGGAGGAGTGCGAGGGTCTGGTCATCGGATTCGAGAACTGGGGCGGGGCGCTGGTGCTGGGCGATTTCACCTTTGCCCTCACCGACAGCACCGGATCGGAGGTGGCTGCAGGGGCATTCACCATGACCGCTGAAGAGCAGTATTGGCAGCAGACCATCTGCCTGCGGCCCGGTTCCTACACCTACAGCGTCACTGCGCTGGGCGAACCCTCGGGCGGTGGCCCCACCATGACCGTGGCATCGGGACCGTGGTTCGGTTCGGCCGGCATGTCGCAACCTTTCCCGTGGTACGATGCCCTGTCCTTTGATATGGAAGTGCCCTTCTATCTGCACTGCATGGATTCAGGAACCGTGAGCACTCCGACCTTGGGCGCGGCCCGCGCTCCTGTCACTGTGGCCTACGACCCCACGCTCACGCTGCTCAGCCATCCGCAGGGCATCACCTCCGTGACCCTCATCGGCATGGACGGAAGGCACATGGGCACCTGGCATCCCGGCCACACCGTGTTCGCGCTGCCCGATGGGCTGCCCGCAGGGCTGTATGTGGCTCAGGTGACGACACGGGAGGGAAAACAGCTTGTGAAGGTGGCCATAAGGTGAGCGGGCTATTTGCTGTTCGCTGTTCGCCTTTCGCGTATTCGTACCCAGTAAAGCAAGCTGTGAGCTCCCGATGGTCGGTTCGTAATTATTGCGTTCCGCAATGAGAGGCAGTTTGTAGCCGCCCTCAATCGCCAATCGTTAATCGATAATCGTTCTTCGCAAATCCTTCCCCCATGCCCATCCTCACCGCCTTCACCGACCGCTGGCTTTCCGCTTGGACCGGCAACCGCCCACAGCAACTTCTGGAATTCTACACCAATGATGCCTTCTACCTCGACCCCGCCAACCCGGAGGGACTGCAAGGCAAGGCGCAGATGCTGCCGTATTTCACCAAGCTGCTGGCACGTAACCCCGATTGGGAATGGAAGGCCGTGGAAGTGATTCCCACGGCAGAGGGCTTTACCCTCAAATGGCAGGCGCGCATCCCTGTGGGCAGCAGCACCCTCACCCTCCAAGGCCTCGACATTGTGGAGCTGCGCGATGGACGTATCAGCCGCAACGAGGTCTATTTCGACCGTCAGCCGTGGCTGAAGGCATTGGCGGACGATGCAAGGGAATAACCGACACCCCGCCCCTCAGGGCATGGGTGGCGGTGGTCCCATCGGGCTCAGCGTGAAGTTCTGCTCCTGTTCCTCTTCAGGGGCTATCGTCACCGGGCGCGAGGACGGCATCATGCCATTGGCCTCAGCCGATAGTGTTCCGCTCTCGGGCTGCGCAAGCTCAGGCACCTCCAGACGGTACTTGCCGTTGCTGTCCGTCTGCACCTCCAACATCCCATCAGCGTTGCTCAACCTCAGGATGGCACCGGCCAGCATGTTACCGTTCGTGTCCACCACTTGGCCAAAGAAGGCCGTTTTGGGTTCAGGCCCCGTTCCACCACTACCACCTATCAGCTCCATCACACGTTCCACTATGAACTGTTCTCTGATGGCCGCCTGCTTCCTGAATATCCGCTGACCGTCCTTGAACATCTTGCTCATCGTCTTGAAGAGCAGATTGTTCGCCTCCACCTTCAAATCCGTCAGCCGTTTCGCCTCCTCCTCCGCATGAAGGAACAGTTGATGGTGCGTCTCAAAGTCCAGCTTCAGCGCATCGAAGGCCCCCGCAAATGTCCCCGGCATCCCTCCGTCAGCGGCCAGCACCGTTGCGTTGCCGGCTATGAACCCCTTCCCGCTGCTCATCAGCCCTTTCACGCTGTCCCAGTCCTCACGTTGTGCACCCCTGTAATAACCGTGCCCTGCCGCCTCGCGCTTGTCCTCATAGTTCTCCTCCGGAAAAGCATCCATGATATAGCTGTCCAGAAATGACCATTGCTCCAAGCAGTCCAACGAAAGGTCAAGCACTTTCTTCCGCAGCGTCTTATGCACCTCTGCTCTGCTCGCCTCGTCAGGCATCATCCGCGCAAGCGCCAGTGCCGTCAGCTCGTCATCGGCCACCTGCTGCGTATAGATGGTCTTCTTATTGGTGAAATCCGGCAGATACTGCACATAACTGCCCCAACCTGTCTCGATCAGCGTGTAGAGTTCCTGCTGTGTCCCTGGATATGCCGGCTGTGGCCGACTGTCGTTCAACGTGCCCATGGCTCGTGGTTTTAGTGAACATTTGAATTAGGTACAGTCTCATCATGCTGTCTCTATAACGCAACCGTCTCCCTCATATTTCAAAACCCCGAAAAAAATTTGCCTTTTAACATCTGTTCACACCCTCCGAACCGAATTCCCCTGCCCAAAAGCACATCCGTCCGTCCTATTAATGCGAAAGGAAGGCTCCGTTGGCCCGCCTCACGCGGGTGCCGCGCATTTCACGCGGTGAACTGAGCGAAGCGGTCTCACTGCTTTTCGCAGTAACCGACCAACGGGAGCTCACTGCCAACGGCAGTAATCGAGAACCATGGCACCGACCCTTCTCCCGCTCCCCACCTTGTCTCCGTCCCTCGTGTCTCTATCGTCCCTGAGTTTATTCTGAGCTGTCCTCCTGAGCGAACCGATCCGCCATAGACGGAGAGCTCATTGCGGAACGCAGTAAGTCGAAGGGCGAACAGCGAACAGCGAACCGACCGAAGCGAGCTCATTGCCTTCTGCAATAATCTCAAGCAGAGCAATGCAAGCTGTCGATGGCGAAAGGCGAACAGCGAATGGCGAAAGGCGAACAGCGAACAGCTCATCCCCCAACATTTTTTACCTTCATCCCACATTACAGCAACGAACCCTCCTTGCCATGATGATGACGCTGAACGGACTGCCCAACATCCAATTCTCCTTCGACTCCACTTGGGACGACAGGATCGACATTTTGGAGAAGGCCCTGCTCGAATATCCGGAGGATGAACTCAAGATCCTCATGGCCATGCTGCCGCTCACGTCCATTGTCAAAGACCGCGAGGAGTTGCGCCTGCGCACTGCCGACCGCGTGCTGCAACTCGCCACCGACCCCGAACACCTGGCCGATGCCATGATCGCCCGGGCCGATGTGCTCCATGCCCAGGGCAACGACATCGAAGAGGTCATCACCCTTTACACCGAGGCACAGAGTCTCTACTCCGATTTTCAGGATCCCTACCAGCGGCTCTTCGAGATATACACCAAGCGCAAGGAACACGAGAAGGCCCTGCACTGGGCCCGCCTCATGGCAGAGCAGGGGGACATGGATCACATCGGCCTGCCCATGGTCGGCCAGGCGCTCACCGAGCTGGGGCGCATCCCCGAGGCCATCGATGCCTTCGAGACCTGCCTCAGGGAAAATCCCAAAAGTGTCGATGCCCACTGCGGCCTCGCCAACTGCCATCTGTTGCAGGAGCGCTTCGCAGAGGCCACCGAGGGGTTCATCCGTGCATTCGAGCAATGCCACTATCCCGAACCGCTCTATGCCTACGGGGCCGGCTATGCCTATCAGCAGAACGATGACCCCTACCGCGCCATGAAATGGTATGCCAAGGCCCTCGACATCGATCCCGCACACCCCAATGCCCTCAACAACATGGCCGTCCTCAACCTCGAGCTCACCAACACCTGGGAAGAGGCCCTGCCCTATGGTAGCCTTCCCCGAAAATAGGACAGTTTGAAAGTAGACTAACTTCAAACCACAAACTGTCAAGATGAAAAAGAGTCGATTCACAGAGAGCCAGGTCATCAGTATCCTGAAGGAGTATGATGGCGGCATGAAGGCGGA
>JAIPBJ010000030.1 GCA_021739625.1 Flavobacteriales bacterium
GAACACCGTGTTCCTGCGGTCGCGCACCATCTCCGGCCTCCTGCGCGGGTTGTAGAGGGAAGGGTTCTTCACCATGCCCACCAGGACGGCCGCCTGTTCAATGCGCAGTGAATCTGGCGAAGTGTTGAAATAGACATGGCTTGCCGACTTGATGCCCACTGCCCCATTGATGAAATCGACTGTGTTGAGATACATGGCGATGATCTCCTCCTTGGTGTATCTGCGCTCCAATCGGATGGAGAGTATCCACTCGGCAGGTTTCTGCACCAGCGCACCGCCTTTGAGCTGACCACGGGTATTGAACAGGTTCTTGGCCAACTGCTGAGTGATGGTGCTGCCACCACCCCTTTTGCCAAGCAATGCCACTGCACGGATGATACTCTTGATGTCGATGCCGCTGTGACTGCGGAAGCGTTCGTCCTCGGTGCTTATGAGCGCATTGATGAGGTGAGGAGAAAGCTGTGCGGCCTTCACATTCGAGCGGTTCTCTGCGAAATAGGCCCCTAGCAGCTTGCCATCTGCCGACATGATCTCGCTGGCCTGATTGCTCTTCGGATTCTCAAGCTCTTCGAGTGATGGAAGTGGGCCGAACAGCCCTGCTCCAATAATTATCAGATAAAACGCGATCAGCAATGGCCCGCCCAACATGGCCAACCAGAACCACACAACGTATCTCCTCTCAATGGGCTGTTTCTTCTTTGCTGTCATCCGTCAATTCATCAACGAAACACTGATCCTTTATGCGAATTGCCACGAAACTACAAAAGTCAGGATTGAGGCAGTGCCATACTCCAAAAGTCCGACCCCTGATCATTAGACCCTTTACTCTCCACTGCCTATCCTCGCTTACCACCATTCGGAACAATGCTGATACCCACGTCATACACGTGTTCCAGATGTTCCATCCTCATGCCCTGCTCAAGGTCAAAACGGTAGGTGCCCACATGCGGGAATCTCACGTTGGGTTTGAAAAGGATGCGATTGTCGCGCATATCGCCCAGACCGGTGCCCAACCATCGGCCCGTGCGGTCGGCAAGAATGCATTCGACCGTGTCACGCAATGCCCTGCCATCTGGAAATTCGGTTCCGATGAAAAGGTACATGTTGCTGAATTCATAATCGGCCCCGATGCGGATGTTGAGATAGAAATCGAATGTCTGCAGGGTATCGGTCACCGTTACTTCATGCACACACTTTTCAGTTGATGCCCAGACATGGTCTGGCATGGCATCCATGCGCTCGTAGAATGGTTTCTGCGTGCATGCTGAAAAGAGCATGGCAATGGAGAACAGCAAATAGGAAATCGGACGGAATAGGCTGTTTGTTCCCTCATGGGGAATGGTGATGTTTATGGTGCCGAACAGCTGGGTCATGTTCACGCCTGTGGTGCAGGGCCTCCTCCTCCCCTGTTTCTGTTCCTGTTGCGATTGCGGTTGCGATTTCCACCGCCTTCATTCTGTGACCCAGAAGCTCTGGGAGGCGCTGCTGATGCTGATGAAGCGGGCGCGTTCGGGGCGGCAGTCAAAGGCTGTGGCGGACGATTCCCATCGCGGCCGCCTCCACCGCTACCGCCTTTCTTCTTGCGTTTCTTATTGCTGCTGCCTCCACCTCCCTTGGGCCGGTCGAAACGGGTAAGGTCATCCTGACCCACCACGTTCTCATAATCCACCTTTTTCACTATAGGAACGTCAGCAAAATCCAAGAGATCGTTCGGTTTCTCTCCGCTCTTGTTCATCGTGAGAATTTCCTTTACCCGCTCGATTGGAACAGCAACGAAATTGGAGTAGTCCTCTTTATAGGCAAAGAACATGATGCCTTTGAAGATGTCGATCTTCTGAGGGAAGGCCGCCCCTTTGCGGGTCTCCAACTTGATCTTCTGACTTGGAAAATCGTTGAGGGCGTCCATGTAACTGTCCAGCTCATAGTTGAGACAGCACTTGAGTTTGCCGCATTGCCCGGCCAGTTTTTCAGGATTCAACGAAAGCTGCTGATAACGGGCAGCACCGGTCGTCACCGTTCTGAAATCGGTGAGCCACGTACTGCAGCAGAGTTCACGTCCACAGGTACCTATGCCACCGAGGCGCGCAGCCTCCTGGCGTGCTCCTATCTGTCGCATTTCAACCCTCACTTTGAACGCCTCGGCATATCTCCGCACCAGATCCCTGAAATCGACCCTGTCGTCCGAGGTGTAGTAGAATACTGCCTGTTTGTGATCGGCCCTGTACTCCACATCGCTCACCTTCATGTTCATGCCCAGTTCGCGGGCAATGACACGCGCACGTTTGCGGGTGGGCTCTTCCAGATCCACGCATTCCTGCCACAGGTCGATGTCGGCCTGTGTTGCTCTGCGCACGATGTTGCGGATATCACCCATGCTCGGTTCCACGCCATATCTGCGCATCTGCAACAGCACAAGGTCGCCAGTGAGCGAAACTGTTCCGAGGTCATGGCCCGGGGCAGTGTCCACCACAACCGGTTCGCCCACCTTCAGGGCCATGTCCTTCTGCTGGCGATAGAACTGCTTGCGCGTATTCTTGAACCTCACCTCTACAAATTCGGAGAAGGTATAGCCTACCGTCTCCTCCATGTTGGCGAGATAATTGAATACGCTCAGTTTATCACACCCGCCACTGGTACAGGTGCCGTGGCTCTTGCACCCCCTTGGCAGGCCACTGTCCGTCATTCCATTACTGCATCCTGCACATCCCATCTTACTTTCTTCTCTCTGATTTTTTCAGCAGATGGCAAATGTACGTTAGGCCACCCGCGCGATGAAGCCACAACCGAACTTTATAGCTCCTACCGTGAACGTCCTGCATCTATTCCGTCACTTCCTTCCGAACCATTCTCAGATCAAGCAGGTTCATGGCATCGGCCGGCAGGCCAGATATTCCGGGACGTGTGAAGCGGAGCACCCTATCATAGAAAAGTACCACCACAGGGGCCTCGTCCATCAAAAGACTGTCCATTTTTGAATGGATGTCGGAACGCAAATTGTCATCGGTCTCATTGAGCGCAGTTTCATAGAGCCTGTCATACTCACTGTTGCTAAAAAGCGTGTAGTTCGGGCCTTGCGGGGTGTGATTGGGGGTGATGAAGAGCGAGAGGAAGTTCTCAGCATCGGCATAGTCGGCAATCCAAGACTTTCGGAAAAACGGAATCTGCGAATTGGAGACCAATGCCCCGTGCGTGGCCCCGGGATTGACCTCGATGCGCAATTTCATCCCTATTTCGCTGAGCTGATGCTGCATGAATTCGCACAGGTCCACATATTGCGAAGTGGTGTGAAGTACAATCTCAGGGAGGCCACTCCCATTGGGAAATCCCGCTTCTACGAGCAGCACACGGGCACGCACGGGGTCATAACTGTATCCAACAGTTCGTTGTGTCCCCATGCCGGGCAGTCCATCCGGAAGAAAGCCATGCTCACCTGGCGTACCGATGTTGTTGCGGATGTATCTCATCATTCGCCTGCGGTCAAATCCATAATTGATCGCCTGTCTGACCGCCTTCAAGCGCAGTGGGCTGTTCTTCATCACCGGCAATGATGTATCCATCAGAAAACCGAGATATTCCGTGTTGAGGAAAGGCATGGTCTGCATCACCACCTTGTCTTTCATATCAGGTCTCAACGTGCCGTTGGGAGTCAGTATGGCGTCCTTGAAACTACCGTCCTCCAGCCCGCTCAGCAGATCCAGTTTCCCTTGCAGAAACTCCAAGAATACTGATTGGGCATCGGTGATGAAGGTGATTCCCACCGCATCGAGATATGGGAGTTGCACACCCTTTTCGTCCTTCTCGAAATAGTGTGGATTGCGATGCAGCACCAACTTCACGTTCTCGTGCCATTCGCTGAAACGGAAAGGCCCGGTACCGATGGGACTCCTACCAAAGTCGGGTCCCAGTGCAGTGACAACCTCGTGCGGCACCACCGCACAATAGGGCATCGACAGCATGGACAGGAAGGGCGGGAAGGGCTTCTTCAGATAGATGAACAGCACGGAATCGCCATCAGCACGGAAACCGCCCTCGCGGTAGGTGTCCACATTGCGCAACACCCACCTGCCGGGCGAGAGGGTCTTCTCATCGAGAATGCGGTTGAAGGCATACACGAAATCACCGGCCACCACTGCCCTGCCCTGCCCGTTCTCAAATAGATGATGATCATGGAAATAAGCATCATCTCTCAAGGAAAAGCGGTAAACGGTGCCTCCATCCAGCACCTGCCAGCTTTTGGCGATGGAAGGCGCTGGCCTCATCTCGGCATCCAATCGCACCAGTCCGTTGAAAATCTGGGACACGGCCCAGATATTGCCCATGGTGCGGGCCTGCGCAGGGTCGAGCGAGGTGATGCCCTTGCTCTCGTTGTATCGGAACACCGTGCGCGAATCCTCTGCCCTGTCTCCTCCCGAACAGGCTGCAAGTGCGACTGCGATCAAAAGGATATAGCAACGCCCCATGCTGGCAAATGTAGTGGACGGGGCTTTGGGCGATGCGCACCAAATGACACCTGTGCAAGGGCTACTTCCAGAAATCATAGAAGTTGAACCACTGCTCGGGATGCGCCTTCACTTTCTTTTCCACCTCGGTGACGAAGGCGGCAAGGAGCACTTCTGGCCTCTGTTTGCCCACAATGGGCGCTGTGGCCGAAAAGGAATAGCCGTTCCTACCATGCCGCATACCGAATACAAAGCATTTGGGCACATCGAACTTGGACGCAATGCCGAAAGGCCCGAAAGGGAACTGTGCCTCGTGACCCAAGAACGGGTGTTTGAGGGTTCTCATTCCCTCCAGATACCGATCGCCCAGAATGCAGACGATCTCTTTGTTGAGGATGGCCGCAGAGATGGCATAGATGTGAGACATGTCGTCCTTGATGGGAATGACGTTGAACCTCCGTCCTCCAGTGGTCTGCTCGACTGTGCGTTTGATCTGCTCATGCTCGGCCTCTAACATCACCACGTTGATTGTGCCTCCATAGTTCACCATCAGATGGCCAGCCACTTCCCAATTGCCCAAATGAGCGCTGATGAGGATGCCACCGGTACCATCCTTGGCCATATTGATGATGTGTTCCTGACCGGAGGAATAGAGGTCGAACCGGTCAACCATGCCGCTGGCCATCGCCACCTTGTCCAAAAGCATCTGACCGATGGCGTAGTAGCTACGGTAGATGCCCAGAATGCTCTGCAACTTGTTTCTATGAAGTCCCTTGCGATAGAACACATAGAGCGCCCTACTGGTCTTCCAAGAGAAAAGGAAATAATAGGCCACCACGAAATGCAGGAACCCGTATGTGAATCCCAGTCCCAAATGACGCATGAACTGGATGAAGAACCAATAGCCCAGCGGGGTGCCACGGCTTTTACCGCTCCAGGTTGACATTGATGGAGGTATAAGGGTATTTGGCGTTAGGTCTTGATGGAAAGGGTATGACTTCGGCTCACATGAGGGGACAAAAAAGCCAACTGTTGACGGATGTCGATCATCATCCGATCAACAAAGCATCTAATTGACCCGCTCGGTCACGAAATCATAGAACTGCTTGAAGGTCTGCACTTCTTTGAAGTCTTCCCCGGTCATTTTGAAACCGAAGTTCTCCTCGATGAGCACGACCAGATCCACATAGTCGAGGCTGTCAAGGTCGAGCGCCTTGTGCATATTGGCCTCTGGAAGCAGAACTGCACTGTCCGCCTCAAATTCCTCAATGAGGAAACCGTTGATGATCGATATGACCTCCTCTCTGCTCATTCTACGGATTGCGAGTTACGAACCGGCACGAATATGCGAATGTGCTGTTCGGTTGCGAATTACGAATTTGTACAAATATGCGAATGTCCCTCAATTCAACGTTCTCTTTTTGCTGAGACCCAGATTCGCTATCCAAATTTCTTCAAAACCAAAGTGGAGTTGGTGCCTCCGAAACCGAACGAATTGGACACCACAATATTCAGATCTTTCTGCACCGTCTCAGTGGCGATGCGAATCTTGGCAGTGTCCTCGTCTGCGGTCGCGAAATTAACATTCGGTGCGATAAATCCATGTTGCATCATCAACAGTGAATAGACCACTTCGCTCGCCCCGGCCATCCAGCATTCATGACCTGTCATCCCCTTGGTGCTGCTCACCAGCGGGCCGTTGTCACCGAATACCTGATGGATGGCCAGTGCCTCGAAACGGTCGCCAACAGGCGTTGATGTGGCGTGGGCGTTGATGTAATCCACCTCATCGGGCGACACTTTGCCCATTTCCAGCGCCATCTTCAGTGCCCGCACCTGGCCCTCCACATTCGGATTGCTGATGTGCTCGCCATTGCTGCTGAAACCGTAGCCGACCACCTCCGCAAGGATGTTCGCGCCACGGGCCTGCGCGCTTTCCAGACTTTCAAGGATGACGGTCGCTGCACCACCGCTGGGCACGAGGCCATCACGCGATGCATCGAACGGACGGCTGGCCTTGGTGGGTTCATCCTCATGGGTGCTGAAAGTTCCGATACCGTCAAAACTGCCAAAGGCGTACGGATTCACCTCCTGCGCCCCACCGCAGATGATGCGCTGCTGGAGGCCCATTTTTATCAGCAGAAAACCCATGCCGATGCTGTGCGAACCACTCGCACAGGCCGCACTGATGGTGAAATTGACCCCCTTGAGCCTGAAAATAGTGCTCAGGTTCATCGTCACCGTGCAGTTCATGCTCTGGAAGATGTTGCCCGAGCCGATGAGCGTGGTGTCCTTCTTCTCGCGCAGCAGATCGACCCCTTCGATGACCGCGCCTGTGGTGCTATCATTTCCGAACAGAATGCCTACCTCATTGGCATCAATGAAATCCTGTGAAATTCCTGCATGTTCCAACGCTTGCTTGGTGCTGGCGAAGGCGTAGAGCGCTTCTTCGGGCATGTTCTTGCGGTCCTTGCGGCCAAGGTCGGCCTTGAGGTCGGGCATGGGCACATTGCCTTTGAGGGCCGAGCGGAAGCCCATTTCCTTGCGCACGGGGTCGAAGATGATTCCCGAACGGCCTATGAACAGCGACTCGCGCACCTCATCGAGCGTGGTGCCGAGGCAACTGTGGATGCCCATTCCCGTGATGACGACCCTGTTGTCCATCAGCAATGCAGTCCTCCGTTGATGTTGATGACGTTGCCAGTGATATATGCCGCCCCGTCCGAGACGAGGAACGACACCGCAGCGGCCACCTCCTCGGGCTTGCCGAAGCGCCCCATCGGAATCATCCGTGCCATTTCCTTCTCGTCAAAATCCTTGGTCATGTCGGTGGCAATGAAACCTGGGGCCACCGCGTTCACCGTCACGTTGCGCTTCGCGATCTCCTTCGCCAGAGCCTTGGTGGCACCGATGATAGCGGCCTTGGCGGCCGAGTAGTTAACCTGCCCCGCATTGCCCATCACGCCAGAGACGCTCACCACATTGACAATGCGGCCGTGACGGTTGCGCACCATAGGCTGCACCAGCTTGCGGGTGATGTTGTAGAATCCTTGCAGCGACACGTTGAGCACCGCGTTCCAATCCTCATCGCTCATGGCCATGAAAAGGCCGTCACGGGTGATGCCCGCGTTGTTGACGATGACCTCGATGATGCGGTCGGGGTTGGCGGTCTGCCACGCATCGAGGGCGGCATTCACGGCCTCCTTGTCGGCCACATCGAAACGGATGACCTCGGCACTGCCGCCATTTTCCTTTATGATGGAAACGACCTCATCGGCCGCTGTCGCACCACTGGTATAGTTCACCAGCACGTGCATGCCGTGCTCCGCTGCCAGCTTGAGGCAGATGGCACGGCCAATGCCCCGTGAACCTCCTGTGACCAGTGCGACCTTCGATACTTCGCTCATGATTCAAAGCGTCAAAGCAGGTTCGTTCTCTTTCAGATATTCTGCCAACGCAGTGATGTTGTCGGTCTGTGGCAGATCGTTGAGAATGACCGGCACGTGACTGCGAACGGTGTCGTAGAGCGACTTGCCGGCATCGGAGAGGCGGTCGTGGCATTTAAGATAGTCCACACCCTGCGCCATGGCGATGCACTCGATGGCCATCACCTGCCAAGTATTGTCGATGACGCGCTTGCAGAGCAGGGCCGCGTTGGTACCCATGCTCACAACGTCCTGGTTGTCGTTGTTGTTGGGAATCGAGTGAAGATACATCGGGTAGGCAAGCGTCTGGTTCTCGGCCGTGGTACTCACCGCTGTGAACTGCATCCCCTGAATGCCGAAGTTGAAGCCCAGCTTGGCGAGATTCATGAACGGTGGGAAGATCTCATTTATCTTGGCGTTCATCAGGTAGTTCAATTGCCTTTCGAGCAGCATGGAGAGCTTGGCAATGGCAATCTTCACCTTGTCCATCTCCAAGGCCACATAATCCCCGTGGAAGTTGCCACCATGATAGACGTGGCGGTTCTCAAGGTCCACCACTGGATTGTCGTTGGTGCTGTTCACCTCATCGAGAAGAATCTGTTCCGCGTTGTTCACCGTGTCGAGCACGGGGCCGATGATCTGCGGGATGCAGCGGAACGAGTAGTATTCCTGCACCTTCTCGGCTATCGGTTCCTCACCGATGTGCTCGATATCCTTGAAGAGGCGTTCCTCGCGCTTGCGCACCATCTTGCTCGAAGCGAGTGCAGACCGCATGGCAGCAGCCACTTTGCGCTGCCCCTCGTGCCGCTTGGCGCGGTTGAGGAATTCAGAATAGCTGTCGTCATAGGACTGTACCAGCTCGTTGATGATGGCACCGATCTTCACTGCCCAGGTCACCTGCCGCTTGGCATAGATCACATTGAGCAGGCCGATGCCACTCATGCACGATGTGCCATTGATGAGGCCCAGACCATCGCGAAGATGTAGTTGCACGGGCCGGATGCCCAGCTCAGCGAATATTTCAGAAACAGGACGCTCTTTGCCTTTGTGACGGGCCTTGCCTTCACCGATGAGGGTCAATGCAAGGTGCGCCAGCTGCACAAGATCGCCACTGGCACCCACGCTGCCATGTTCGGGAATGTAGGGATAGATGCCCTCTCTGATGAACCGCTCCAATTGTTCCAACACTGCGAGGCTCACCCCAGAACCGCCCAGGCTGAGGGTGTTGAGGCGATTGAGCATCACGGCACGCACATACTGATCGGGAAGGCCTGCACCCACACCACTGGCATGGCTGCGCACGAGGTTGTACTGAAGCTGCTCCAGTTCGGCACCGGCAATGCGATACTGAGCCATGGGCCCGAAACCCGTGTTGATGCCGTAGATGATCTTGTCCTTCGAGAACTCGCGGAGGAACTGATAGCTGTCCTCCACCAGTGCGCGCTGTGCAACGGTCAATTGAAAATGTTCTCCGCCCACCACATGGCGATAGAACGCCTTGATGGTCAACCTTGCTTCTGACGCGGTCTCTATGCTACTGTCTTTTCCGTTCACAGGCGGCAAAAATAGACGTTAAATCGGGTTTGTTTCCCCAAGGTGAAGCACGTGTTCATATCATTCTAATGGCCTTGCTCCAGAAACGGCTGCCGGTTCAGCGAAGATGGCGTTTCTGACCTGATCGCAATTACGTGATGTCGCGTAATTGAGTCTGCCATGCAGCTTGTTCCGATTCGCGACATTTGCCCCCAATGGGAAAAATGCTCGAGCGGATCTACGAGGCCTTGAAAGGCGCAAGGCTCATTGGAACACTATTGTTGCTGGCCATCATCACTGGGCTTGCATGGTCTGCATTGCGGTTGAACATTGAGGAGGACATCACTCGCACCTTTCCGCGCACCGAGGAGTTCGCCAAGTACGAGAACCTCTACCGCAACTCGGCCATCAGCGGCAACGTGGTACTGGGCATCGGGCCGAGGGCAGTGCTCGGAGATGCGGCCATGGCCGACATCGGGGAGCGCATCGCTGACGGGTGCCGAAGCATCGACACCACACTGGTGCGCGAGGTGAGATTCGGGGCCGATGCCTCGGCACTTGAGGAGTCGTTCGGGCGATATGTGCAGCACCTGCCGTATTTCCTCACCGCCACGGAGATTGACTCTCTCTTCGCAGACCTTGATGAAGAAGGCATCAACACAAGGCTGGAGCGCACCCTTGACCGCCTGCGCAGCTACGAGAGCATCGGCACGAAGAAACTGCTGGCGCAGGATCCGCTCGGACTGGCCGACCCCATCGTCCAACGCCTCTCCAAGTTGCAGCAGGGCAGCGCACTGCGCATCGAGGACGGCTTCACCTTCACCCCCGATGGCGAGTACCTGCTGCTCATCGTAACGCCTGCCAACCCGCCCAGCGAAACTGTGCGCAACACGCTGATGGTGGATACGCTGGAGGCCATTGTGAATGCAGAACGGATGGCCGTGCCAGATGCCGACATCCTCCTTTTCGGTGGCCCGGTGATCGCGGTAGGCAACTCACGGCAGATCAAGAAGGATACGCAACTGGTCGGCATCCTTGCCGGTGGGCTGATCCTCTTGCTGCTCATCATCTATTTCAGAGGCATCATCACGCCCATCCTGTTCTTCCTGCCACCGCTGTTCGGGGTGCTGTTCGCGCTCGGTGTGCTGGCGTGGTGGCAGGGTGGCATATCGGCCATCAGCATCGCAGCGGGCACCATCGTGCTGGGCATCGCCATCGACTATAGTTTCCATTTCTTCAACCATTATAGAGAAACAGGTTCGGTGAAGGATACACTGCGGGAGGTGAGTTCACCCATGCTGCTGGGCTGTTTCACCACGGTGCTGGTGTTCTTCTGCCTCAACTTCCTGCGCAGCGAGGTACTGGCCGATTTCGGGAAGTTCGCGGGGCTGAGCTTGGTGGGGACGGCTGGGTTTGCCTTGATGGTCCTTCCCCATTTGGTTCGTGAGAAAAATGGGGACATGGGACGAGGGACGGGGGACGAGGGGGCGGAAGCGTCAATCGTTAATCGCAAATCGTTAGTCGATAATCGTCTATCATTTCCCTCGTCCCGCTTCTCAACAAAGGCCAAACTCGCAGGGTTCGCGGCCATCGTTGCCGCCACCATCTTCTTCTATCAGTACGCAGGCGATGTGCAGTTTGAGGACGACCTGAACCGCATCAACTATTTCCCTGCCGAGATGCAGCGGGCGCAGGACATCATCGTGGGCAGCAGCGACAGGGAGAGCGTCTTTGTGCTGAGTTCAGGGGAATCGTTGGGTGAGGCGGTTGATGGGATGGGCAAAATGCCCACCGCTAACGTGTCACAGCCTTCCGTAAACACCTCGCAACCTTTCGAAAACGACTCTCAACCTTCCGCAAACAGCTTGGAGTCTTCCGCAAACGGCTCACAACCCTACGCAAACACCTCTCATCCTTCCGCAAACACCTCGCAACCTTTCGTAAACGACTCTCAACCTTCCGCAAACAGCTTGGAGTCTTCCGCAAACGGCTTACAACCCTTAGTAAACACCTCTCAGTCTTCCGCAAACGTCCTAAAGTCTTCCGCAAACGACTCGAAGCCCTTGGTAAACAGCTCACAAGGCTCCGCCCATGGGCATCCGACTGAGCATAACGGGTTTACCTGGGATGATGTCAAGATTACCTCCCTCACGGATATCATCCTCACCCCCGAACAGTTGCAGGCCAGCATCGCAGCATGGAATAGGCACGTGGGTAGAGACGCGATTGATCGCGTCTCCGAAGACCGCGTCTCTACCATCCGCACCATCGGGGAGCAGCAGGGTTTCAAACCTTCATTCTTCGATGCTTATGAGAACCTCTTCCAGCCCATTGAACTGAACGCGGAGGCATTTTACAGGGATTTCATCCTGAATGACGGTCTGTTCCGCGAACTGGTGTTCGCGGGCGATGACGGTTACACGGTCGTGTCCACGGTCAATCTGCCGAAGGCCGAAAAGGCGGCTTTCAAAGGTCTTATGGAAGAGAATGCCCCACACCTTGAGGTGGTGGCCCGCAGCAGCCTCGCCCTCGACCTTGTGAACACCGTGAGCGGTGACCTCAATTTCATGCTGCTGCTGTCGGGCGGCATGGTGTTCATCATCCTGCTGCTGACCTACGGCCGCATCGAGCTGGCGGTCATCACCTTCCTGCCGATGGTCGTGAGCTGGGTGTGGATCCTCGGCATCTGCGGGCTGACGGGCATCAAGTTCAACATGGTGAATGTGCTCATCACCACCTTCGTGTTCGGTCTGGGCGATGATTACAGCATCTTCATCTCGGATGGCATCCTGAGCCGGTACAAGTACGGCATCGACAAGCTGAGATCGTTCCGTGGCAGCATCATCCTCTCGGCCGCAACGACCATCATCGGCACGGGCGTGCTCATCTTCAGCAAGCATCCTGCGCTGAACAGCATCGCGGTGCTGTCGGTCACCGGCATGCTGTGCGTGGTGGTGGCCGCGCTCACGCTGCAACCGCTGCTCTATGAGGTGATGATCGAGAGCCGCAAGAAGCGCGGTTTCGGGCCACTGACGCTGGTGGACCTCATCACCTCGTCCATCGCATTCGGGTGGTTCCTCATCGGGTGCGTCATCCTCAGCACCATTCTCATCCTGCTGTTGCCCCTGCCCTTGTCCAAGCGCAGGAAACAGCGCATCATGATGTTCCTTATCAGCAAGCTGCTGCGCTCGGATGTGGATGTGATGCTGCACGCACGCCAGCGGTGGGTGAACAAGGACGACCTGTCGAAGCCCGCCATCCTCATTGCCAACCATGCCTCGTTCGTGGACCTCATGCTGATGATCGGCAGCAGCGACAAGCTCCTGCTGGTGACCAACGACTGGGTGTGGAACTCGCCCTTCTTCGGGTTCTTCATCCGCTATGTGGAGTACATCCATGCCAAGGACGAGACCTCGTGGGATCTGGAGAACATCAGGAAGAAGACGGCCGAAGGCTATAGCATTCTCATCTTCCCCGAGGGCACCCGCAGCCGTGACGGGCGCTTGGGACGTTTCAAGAAGGGTGCGTTCTACCTCGCGGAGCAGTTGCAGATGGATATCCTGCCGGTGGTGCTGCACGGGGTGGGCAAGGCTTTGCGCAAAGGCGATTTCGCGGTGAACAAGAGCCTGATGACCATCAAGTACCTGCCGCGCATCGCACCCGATGACCAGCGTTTCGGGACGGGCTACCGCGAGCGGGCCAAACTGATCACGCACTATTTCAAGGACGAGTATGAGCAGGTGCGGGCCGCGAGCGAGACCCCGCACTTCTTTGCTGACGTGGTGAGGCGCAGCTTCATCTACAAGGGGCCGGTGCTGGAATGGTACGTGCGCATCAAGCTGATGCTGGAGCGGAACTTCGAGGACATCGTGCGCCATGTGCCAAAGCAGGGCACGGTCTATGACCTCGGCTGCGGCTACGGCTACCTGAGCCTGCTGCTCGCCCTTCAGGGCCGCGACCGCAGGGTAATAGGCATCGACTATGATGAGGAGAAGGTGCAGATGGCGCAGCACGGCTACTACGATGGCGGCAACCTGAGCTTTTCCACTGGCGACCTTACGCGGTTCGTTCCTCAAGTAGCAGACTGCTTCATCATCAAGGATGTGCTGCACTACATGCCCGTGGATGCGCAGGAGCAACTACTGGATGCCTGCGCGGAGAAGCTGAACGCGGGCGGGGCGATCATTGTGCGGGATGGCATGGAGGAAGATGGACGGGGGACGGGGGACGGGGGACAAGGTAAAAGCGGGTCAGCATATCAGCGAATCAGCGAATCAGCAGACGGGAATGGCAGAGGCCCAATTGCAGATCGTCAATCGCAAATCGTCAATCGCAGATCCGATCTTCATTGGGTCACAAGGCTCACCGAGTTCTTCAGCATCACCCTTTTCGGATTCAACAAGGCCGAACACGGGGTCAACTTCCCCACCGAGCAACGGATGCTGGCCTTCGCCTCACGCCACGGACTTCGGGCAGAAAGGCAAGGGAACAAGGTGAGTTCTAATGTGGTGTGGGTGTTCGGTAAGTGATGACCGCCCGCTTCGTCAAACTTCCAAAGTTTGACGAAGCTTATCAGTCTGCAAGTGCCTTCATCACCTCAGCCCTGCTGACATCCTCAGTTTTCATCCCCTCCTTGACCAGCAGACTCAGATTCAAGTCCTCTGCCTCAGCGCCAGTGAGATTTCTGACGGATAGGCCGAGTTTGCCTGCCAAGGCGAGCAGCAGTTTCATGTTCGAGCTGTCCTCTCCGCTCACTACAATGGTTTCCACACATCTACGTTTTAGACAAAGCTAAAGAATATCGACCACCTTGGATGGAGCCTTCAATCCGTTGAATTGAACTGAGGTGGACTGAACAGACCTTGAATCGAACCCACGAAAGTCCATCACAAAAAAAGACCCCGAACAGCTTGGCCGTTCGGGGTCTTTCTATAGCTATGGTATCAGATCACTGCTTCGCGAAGCGGATGGTCATCTCTCCATCAGCGGCCTGAACCCTTACGAAGTAGAAGCCATTGGCAACAGCAGTCACATCGATCGACTGTGTGAAGTTCTGCGCGCCACTCAGCACCACTGCTGGCATCACCTGACGACCTGTGACATCCATCACGATGATGGAGACATCGGTCGCGGTCTCCAGCTCTCCACGGAGGCTGAACTGCCCGTTGTTCGGGTTGGGGAACAGCACCACAGAGCGGAACACCGACTGCTCGCCCACACTGATGTTGCCACCTGAGTAGGTGAAGGGCAGCGTGGCAGAAGACTGGATGCAGCCGTTCTGACCGGTGTACTGAATGGCATAGTTGCCGCTCTCCTCAATGACATAGGAACTGCCAGTTGCGCCCGGGATCGGATTGCCGTTGAAGAACCACTGGAAGTCAATGGCTGTCTGTGCATTCTCAAGATAGAGCGAATCGCCATCGTTGAGCAGAACACCTATCGTGGACTCCAGAGCCGGGACATAGACCGCTACGCCTGTCACATCCAACGCACCGCAGATGCTGCCTCCGCCTTGCAGCAACAGACCATCGATCTGAAGTCCTGTGGTGGAATTTGCAGGGTTGAGCGTGTTCGGATCATAGACCAGCGTGTGGATGGTGTAGTTGCCACCTGCGGCCACTGTGAACACAGCGAAGTTGCTTGTGGCCACAATGGTCAGACCTGCGCCCTCGGTAAGCACATAGAGCACATCATAACCTATCGGGTAGGTCGGATTGACGGTATGGACCGCAGCGAGCACAGCACTGCCTTCGAAAAGGCAGACGATCGGAGAACTGGTGACCAGCGAACCGGCAGTGACTCCAGCGCAAGGCACAGTGCAATCCACCACGGTGAATGCCGCACCGGTCATGTCGAGCGAACCGCAGATGCTTCCACCACCCTGTTCGAGCAATGCATTGACATCGAAACCGGTTGTTGTGCCGAACACCACTGAACTCACATCGAGTGTGAGCGGGTCATATACCAAGGTGTGGATGGTGTAAACTCCAAAGGCATTGACCACAAAGTTCGGTGTGGGTGACGCGTTGAGGATCACGAGGCCAGCGCCTTGGGTAAGCACGTAGAGTGTCTGGAATCCGGCCGGAACAACAGCGTTGCCGCCAGGAGTGGCGCTGAGTGTTGCAGTTCCATTGGTCAGACACACCTCGGGCTGAGAAGCACTGATGGTACCTGCATTGGCCTCGCACACCGGGCATACGGTCACTGCGATGGCCGCACCGGTCATATCGAGCGCACCGCAGATGACACCTCCTCCTTGGATAAGGAGGTTGTTGGCCTCGTATCCGGTGGAAGCGCTCAAGAGCGGAGTGCCCGTGAGCGGATCGATCACAACGGTATGAATGGTGTAGTTGCCCACAGCCGTGACCGTGAAGTCAGGAGAGACCATGTTCACATCCACCACCGTCAGGCCCGTACCTTCTGTAAGCACATAAGCCACCTGATAGCCTGAAGGCACATTGCCATCATTGTTCCAGATCGCGCTGATATCGACCGAACCGTTCTCGAAGCATACGGCCGATTCGACAGCAGTGATGGTTCCAGCATCGGCATCGCACTGCGCGCAGTTGATGACTTCGATGGCCACACCCGTGGCATCGAACGATGCACACACTGTACCTACCGCAGTCTGCACCATGCTCACAGTGACAAATCCTGGGACGAACAGTGACGCGTCCAGCGTATTGGGGTCATAGACCAGCGTGTGAACAGTATAGTTGCCGGTGGCAGAGACGGTGAATACCGATGAACCTCCGATCTGCTGGATGGTGCCACTTGCATCGGCAAGGCCATAAAGCACAGCGTATCCGGCAGGCACCACGGCATCACCGTTGGCAGATGCGTTGATGGTGCCACTGCCGTTGATGAGGCAGGTCTGCGGATCGGGAACGCTGAGCGTTCCGGCAAAGGGCGCCTCGACCACGAACAGTGCTCCGCTCACATCCAATGAGCCGCAGATATTGCCACCGCCCTGAATGAGCATCCCATCAACATCAAACCCGGTGGTCACACCGAACTGAACAGATGATATGTCCAAGGTCAGGGGATCGAACACCAAAGTGTGGATGGTGTAGTTGCCACCTGCGGTCACTGTGAAATCGGGAGTGGCAGCAGCGTCAATGATGATGAGGCCTGCACCTTGCGAAAGCACATACACGGTCTGAAATCCTGCTGGAACGACCGCATCGCCATTGGCAGTAGCCGAAAGGTTGGCCGATCCGTTGGTGAGACATTGCACCGCATTGACGGCAGTAAGTGTTCCAGCGTCAGCCTCGCAGTTGCAGCTCACGTTGAGCGAGAAGTTGCCTGAAGCGTTGTTGTAACCCGTCACATAGATATAGTAATCGGTACCGGATGTGGTGCTGACGGTCAACTCGGACTGAAGGCCGCAGCTGTCATCATTCCCATCCACGCAGACGAGGCTGTTGCAGTCGCCCTCGAATACACCGAGCTTAGTGTCGAATTCTGAACCGCACAGGGACACGGTCACATCATTGCCTGTGCCGGCAAGGACATACCATAGACCGGGAGAATCGGTAAGATCGGTGCCACATGTGCCCAACAAGGCCTCAGGCGTTGCCGTGGCAGTGCTTCCGTTGATGGTCTGACCACAGTCGATGGCAAGGGCACCAGAACAGAGATTGTTGACAGGCGGGGTGGCGCATGTGATGCTCAGACTGAAATCGCCAGCCAAGGCCTGGTAGCCCGTCACATAGATGTAGTAATCGGTACCTGTAGCACTGAGGAAATTGACCTCGGACTGAACTCCACAGGCATCGTCATTACCTGCGACACAGATGAAATCGCCACACACCCCCGTAAAGACACCGATCTTGGTATCAAAGGCAGAACCGCAGAGCGATGCGGTGACAACATCTCCATTGCCAGCGAACACATACCATACACCGGGGGCAGTTGACAGGTCGGTGTCGCAAATGCCGGGGTTGTCAGAGTTGTCTGCGCCCACAGTGCTTCCAGTGACCACATCACCGCAGGATACCGTGATGGCATCACCGCAGAGGTTGTTCTCCACGTTGCAGTCAATGACATCAATGACAGCTCCTGTGAGATAGAGCGAGGCACAGATGGTGCCTCCGCCCTGAATGAGCTGTCCATTGACCTGTGCCAATGTCACAAAACCGGGGACGAACAGCGCCAGATTGAGCGTTGTGGGATCATAGACCAGCGTGTGAATGCTCCAGCTTCCCAATGCGGTGACTGTGAATGAAGCGGTAGGGCTGATCTGCTGGATCACACCATTGGCATCCACAAGCCCATAAGTGACCTGATAGCCTGATGGAACGGTCGGTGCTGTGCCAACAGAAGCAGAAACAATGGCCGAACCGTTCAAAAGGCATACGGGATTGACATCTGCAGTCAGTGTGCCGGCATCAGCATCGCAAGGCGCACATTGCGGAGCGGCAGCAGTGAGGAAGGTGACCATCATGGAATCTGCAGAAAGGGAGCAGATGCTGTCGTATGGAGCGACCATGTCAGCCTGAGCGAAGATGTAGAACGCCCATGTTCCTTCCAAAGGAGGAAGGCTGTTGGCCGAGAGGAGACCACCGAGATCGTTGTCGATGCCTGTGACCGGAAAAGATGCGACCGGGGCCAGCGTGGTGGGGCCGTTCAACCCGCCAGAGGCACCTGCCTGAGGCGAGATATAGATCCCATAGGCATTCAGCGTGCTTTCGCTGCCATCGGTGACGAGGTCAAAAGCTTCGCCCGGGCAGAGTGTCAACGGGGACAGTGAGACATCCAATGAGGCACTGACATCACATGAGGGCGGAGCACACAATGCAGGGCTTGCACCGCATGTGACCGTGGGATTGCCATTGTCGGTGTTGAACGCAGTGCCGCACGGATCGCCTGTACGGTGAATTACGATGCTATAGACACCACTCTCTGTGGCCGTCCTTGACAATGAGCAATTGGCCGCAAAATCACCGACCGTGCCCAGGTTGAATGCGTCCACAGCGCCAGAGGGCGCTACGATGGTGATAGCGGGAATCCAAGCTCCCGCACCAAAACCGGAACACATGTCAAACACGTAATCGGCACCTGCCTGAACATCATTCAGAAGATAGGCCTCAGAGCCATATATACCGATGGTGGAGAAGCCCGGATCTGTAATGGCGCATGAGTTCCCATCGAAACAAGGCGCGCCACCAGCTGTATTCAGGTCGTTCCAAGTGGCTGCGGCCGTGGTACACTGCGCATAGGAGGCGACAGACAACAGCAGCATGGCCGCTGTTGTCAGGAAGGTAATTCGTGTTCTCATTATTTGTTCTCGTTAAGGGTTGCAGAAAGCTCTTTGCTGCGGTTGCGAAGGATGTTCAGACGGTTGTCGTAGGCCGCACGGTCAAAGCCTTCGCGGGTGTGGTTCTCATTGATGAACTTCTCCAACTCAACTATGGAGCGGTCCAATTGCTCAAGCTGTGTCCTGGGGTCCACAGGTGCTGCTTCGCCTTTGACAGCGGGCTTCAGCGTCTCTTTGCTTTCCACTTTGGCGGGTGTGGCAGCATTGTTCCCGTTGGATTGTGCTTGGGCCATTGCACCGGAAAACATGGCAATAGCAGAGAGGATGACGAGCTTTTTCATTTCAGTCAGGTTTGGTTAAAATGGAGGAAACAAACATAGCCAAACATACGGTTCGCGGCATGGTTTGAAGTTCGGTCGGAAAAATGCCCGATGTCCCTGCGATCTTCCCATTCCGAAACGCTCCTCATGTCCGATCGCACAGCGGCCCAATTACCTTTGCCGACCATGTACAAGGCACTGCTCCGTCCACTTTTCTTTCTCCTGCCTCCAGAGAAGGCCCACCATGTGGTGGTGGGCCTATTCAAGCTACTGATGCACATTCCGGGAATGGGGCGGCTCATGTCTTCCATGTTCACTGTGCGCGACAGACGTTTGGAAAGGGAGGTGTTCGGGCTGCGGTTCCCAAATCCTGTGGGCCTTGCGGCAGGGTTCGACAAGGATGCCGGATTTTATCGCGAGTTCTCGAACCTCGGTTTCGGTTTCATAGAAGTAGGGACCATCACCCCCAAGGGTCAGGAAGGAAATCCGAGACCGCGCATGTTCCGCCTGCCAAAGGACGGTGGGCTCATCAACCGCATGGGATTCAACAACAGCGGGGTGCAGGTGGCCAGTACACGTCTAAAGGGAAGGGATCCCGGATTCATCATCGGGGGCAACATCGGCAAGAATAAGCTGACGCCCAACGAAGCGGCATTGGACGACTATCTCGCCTGTTTCCGTCAATTGCACACAGTGGTGGACTATTTCGTGGTGAATGTGAGTTCGCCCAACACGCCCGGCCTTCGCGACCTGCAGGAGAAGGAGCCGCTGATGCGCATACTGAGCGCGTTGAAGGCCGAGAATGCCCGGTTGGAACAGGGCCGCCCCATTCTTCTGAAGATAGCGCCCGACCTGACGGACACCCAACTGGACGACATCATCGAGATCGTGCGCGAAACAGGCATTGACGGGGTGATCGCCACCAACACTACCATTTCGCGCAGCGGACTGAGAACGGATGCATCGGTGATAGACACCATCGGCATGGGCGGCCTGAGTGGCAGACCCGTGCGACAGCGCAGCACTGAGGTGATCCGCTATCTGCACACGAAGAGCCACGGTGCCTTCCCCATCGTTGGAGTGGGCGGCATCCACAGCGCAGCAGATGCACTGGAGAAACTGGACGCGGGTGCGGCACTGGTGCAGATCTACACGGGTTTCATCTATGAGGGGCCAGCGCTCATCAGCGAGATCAACCGCGCATTGCTGAAACGGGCATAGGTCTGGCGCGTCAGACCGCGGCCCTGTGGCCGAATATGGCACTGCCCACCCGCACCATGGTACTCCCCTCCCCTATCGCCATGCCGTAGTCGCCCGACATGCCCATGCTGAGGACGGTGAAATGTGCATTTTCCTGAAAGCAGTGCACTTTCAGATGATGGAATATGCTGCGCAACCGGGCGAACTCGCTGCGCACCTGCTGTCCGTCATCGGTGAAAGTGGCCATGCCCATGACACCTACCACACGGATGTTGCGCATCGCGGAGAACCTGCTTGAACGGAGCATCTCCTCGGCCTCTTCCAGCGAGAATCCGTGCTTGGTCTCCTCCCGGGCCACATGGAATTGGAGGAGCACATCAATGACACGTTCGCATTTCATGGCCTGTTGGTTCACTTCCTCCAGCAACCGCTCTGAGTCGATGGAATGGATGAGATGGACGAACGCTGCGATGGCCTTCACCTTGTTGCGCTGAAGATGCCCGATAAGGTGCCAGCGGATGTCCTTGGGCAGCGCATCATACTTCTCCAGAAGTTCCTGCACACGGTTCTCCCCAAAATCGCGATGGCCCGCCATGTAGGCCTCCAGCACCGACCGTGCAGGGTGCGTCTTGGACACGGCCACCAGCGTCACCCCATCGGGAAGCGTGTCCTTGACGGACATAAGATGCTCTGCGATCCCTTTCATGCCGGCAAAGTTGGCGAATGCATGGAAATGGCGTAATTCGGCAAGGAAAAAGGCTTCGGAATTGGAAGTTGGAAGTTCGGAGTTGGAAGAGGAAAATTGAAAATTGAACCGACCGAAGGAAGCTCATTGCCTTCGCAATAAAATCGAACATTGCAAATTGAAAATCACGACTTCTTTCCGCTGACCAATAATCAATATCCAATAATCAATTCCTCATGTCTCCGCTCGAAACAAGTGCCCTGGCCCGCGAGAACTTCCATCTGACGGGTCTCCGCGAGCATCTGACCTATCTGCTGGCCCACAGTCCGTTCTATCGCGAACACCTGAAATGGGCCCCTGCCACCGCCAAGGAACTGCGTGGTCTGGAAGACCTTCAAGGACTTCCGTTCACCGAGAAGGACGATCTGGCGCGGGACAACATGGCATTCCTGTGCGTGCCGATGCAGGAGGTGCGCGACATTGTGACCACAAGTGGCACCTTGGGCGACCCTGTGAGCTGTTTCCTTACGGCAAACGACCTTGACCGGCTTGGCCGGAACGAGGCACATTCGTACCGCATCGCGGGCTGCACGGCCGATGACACCTTCCAGCTGATGACCACCATCGACAAACGTTTCATGGCAGGACTGGCCTATTTTCTCGGTGTGCAGCAGTTGGGCGGCCGCATCATCCGTTCGGGGCCGGGCGCCATGCAACTGCAATGGGAGAGCATACAGCGTTTCGGCCCTACAGTGCTGATCGCAGTGCCGTCATTCATCCCAAAACTGCTGCGTCATGCCATTGAACAGGGCATCGACCCCAACGCCACCTCGGTGAGGCGCATCATCTGCATAGGTGAGCCGGTGCGCGATGCCACACTCCGGCCAAGTCTTTTGGCGCAGCGCATCACCACTGAATGGGATGTGGAGCTGTTCTCCACCTACGCCAGCACCGAGATGCAGACCGCCTTCACCGAGTGCGGGGAAGGAAGGGGCGCACACCTCATTCCCGAGCTGATGCACGTGGAAGTGCTGAAGGAGAATGGCGAACATGCCAAGGACGGTGAGGCGGGCGAGGTGGTGGTGACCCCGCTCGGAGTGCAGGGCTCGCCCGTGCTGCGTTATCGCACAGGCGACATCTGCCATTGGCACGATGCGCCCTGCGGATGCGGCCGCAACACGCCCCGCCTTGGCCCTGTGGTGGGCCGCAGGCAGCAACTGCTCAAATTCAAAGGCACCAGTCTCTATCCCAACGCCATCATCGACCTGCTGGCCCAGATGCGCGAAGTGAGCAGCTTTGTGGTGGAGGTGGAACGCGATGAGATGGGACTTGACGAGGTGATCCTGCGACTGTCGCTGCACGATGCCGGCACCGAAGACCAAGTGAAGGAAGAACTGCGGTCGAAACTGCGGGTCAGTCCGTGTGTGATCCTCTGCGACCGCGAGCAGATAGACCGTATGCGCTTCAACGAGAACGAACGCAAACCAAGGATATTCTTCGACCGCAGATGACCTGAGGGGAATCATCGGCTAAGCAGATTGCGGTCATTAGTGAATGACGGATGGCAGCCCTACTTTTGCCACCGATAAAACACAACAGCCATGTCAGAGAAAACAGTAGATGAAGTGATGGTACGCGAGGTGCGCACAGTGACGCCCGACCACAGCATCTCGGAGGTAAAGGAAATTTTCAAAACGGAAGGCTTCCGCCACATGCCCGTTGTGGATGCTGATGGCCTTGTGGGCATCATCAGTCATACCGACCTGATGCGGGTGTCGCATGGTGCGCAGCTGGCATGGGAGAAGAAGGACGATGTGAACAGCCTCATCTTCGAATCGACCACTGTGGGGCAGGTGATGACCCGCGATGTGAAGACCGTGGAGAGTGCGGCCCCACTGAGCGAGGCGGCCCGCATCATGATGCATTACAAGCTGAACGCTGTGCCGGTGACCGAGGATGGCGACATCATCGGACTGCTCACCTCCACCGACATCATGAAGGAGTACATCCGCAGGGTGAAATAGGACCATCGAATCGTGTATGCGGGAGGACCGCCTCTGCAACGGACACCTTTGACCTCGCAGCCCACCGAGAAGTTTGCGCGTATTCCGATCCATAGATGCTTTTGAGAAAGTGAACCGTGCGGTGGTGACCACCGGCACGTTCGATGGCGTACACATAGGCCACCGCAGGATCATTGGAAGGATGACCGAACTGGCGCGCAAGGTGGACGGAGAGAGCGTGCTGCTGACCTTCGACCCGCATCCCCGCATGGTGCTGTTCCCTGACGACCATGGTCTGCAACTGCTGTCCACCCTCGATGAGAAGATCGCCCTGCTGGAAGAGGCGGGCATCGACAACCTCATCGTCCATCCTTTCACCAAGGAGTTCTCGCGCATAAGTTCCATGGACTTTGTGCGGAAAATACTGGCCGACCAGCTGGGCACCCATCGCCTCGTGATAGGCTATGACCATCATTTCGGACGCAACCGCGAGGGCAGTTTCGAGCATCTGAAGGAATACGGGCCGCTCTATGGTTTCGAGGTGGAGGAGATTCCCGCGCAGGAGGTGGATGACGTGTCGGTGAGCTCCACCAAAGTGCGCAGGGCGCTGGCTGAAGGAGATGTGGCCACCGCGTCCGAGTATCTGGGGGCCGACTACCGCCTTTCGGGGCAGGTGGTTGAAGGGCGCAGGCTGGGCCGTACACTGGGATTTCCCACGGCCAACATCCGCGTGAGCGACCCCCACAAGCTCATCCCTGCCAACGGTGTCTATGCCGCCAACATGCACATCAACGGAAAAAAATTCGGGGCCATGCTCAATATTGGGTACCGTCCCACCGTTGATACCATACCGACCCGCACCATAGAGGCGCACATCTTCGACTTTGATGGCGACCTTTACGGGGCATCGGTGGAGGTGCGTTTCCGTTCACGTATCAGAGATGAACGGAAATTCGACTCGGTGGACGAACTGCGGATGCAGCTCGAAATGGACAGCAACAAGGCCAGACAACTGCTATGAGAACCATCATCGCCCTTCTGCTCATCTGCTTCGCGACAGGCGTGCAGGCGCAGCGTTTCAGCATTGCAGAACTTGAGGATCTGACGCTGTTCACCTCGCTGGAAGAGGCGTTGGCAAACCCCGACAGTGTTTACCGGCTCCGTCTTAAAGTGAAGGACACGATTCCGCCCGAAGTGTTCACCGCATTCCCCAACCTGCACGAACTGAATGTGGGGCGCAACCGCCTCAAGGCACTTCCCAAGGAGATAGGCCAGTTGAGGAGGTTGATAAGGTTCATTGCCGAGCGCAACAGACTGGAAACGCTGCCGTCAGAGATCGGTGGCATGACATCGCTGCAGGAACTGATCCTGAACCGCAACGAACTGACGGGGCTGCCGAAGGAGATAGGCGATCTGACAAGCCTTTATCTGCTCGACCTGTGGAGCAACAACATCGATGAGCTGCCCGAAAGCATGAAGAAGATGACCAACCTCAAGGAACTGGACCTGCGGGTCATAGTGATGTCCGATGAGAGGAAGGAGGAGATCCGCAACATGCTGCCCGATGTGAAGGTGCATCTGGACAAGGGATGCAACTGCGGTAACTGAGCAGGTGCCGTTTGCGTTGAAACTGATAATTTTACCGCACGTCAAAACCCCAAGGCCATGAAGAAGATCTGCCTCGTCACCCTGCTTTTCATCGGTTGCACCCCATTCACTTCCACCTCTGGCGGCCCGATGCCCGTGCATCGCAGCGACAGTCTGGCCGTGGTGCGGCTGGTGCGTCCGCTGAGTTCTTCCTTCACCTCCGGTACCACCGTTTATATGGGAAAGGGCCTTGGAAGGGTCGCCTCTATGGAGAACAGTGGCACGCTTGCCACCGATGTGCGCTCTGCGGCCGAGACCACACTCGAAAATTTCCTGAAACTCGGCTACAAGGTGGAGAACACCACCGAACAGGTGAACGAGGGCCTACAGATCAACACGTTCTATCTGAAGAAGAGGACGACCTGAGAGGGTTTCGCTGTTCGCTGTTCGCTGTTAGCCATTCGCCTTTCGCCATTCGCCATTCGCAGCTCGGAGAATCTCAGTGGACTATCGACTGTGGACTGTGGACTGTGGATCTCCTCAGAACTTCACCGTGAGCATGGTCATGAAATTGAACCCTGCCTGCGGATAGTAAAAGTTCTCGGTCACGGTCTCGCCCCCTGCAATGTAGGAGAAGGTGTATCCATTGGCCTCATACAACTCGTTGGTGATGTTGTTGAGCTGCACGGCAAGGCCGATGCCCTTGAAGAACTTCCATTTCACATCGTAGCTCAGGCGCAGGTTGTTGACCACCCACGGGTCGAGCATCCTATCGCTGTTGGAGGTATTGTCGAGATACTGCGCGCCCACATATTTGGTAATGAAAGCGATGCGCAACTGCCCGATGGGATTGTAGGCCAGCTCGCTGCTCAGCACGATGTTGGGCGAAAATGAGATGTCGGTGTTGTGGTGCATGGTCACCACCTGCCCCCCATTGTCGTAGTCGTCCACGGCCTCCTCGAACTCCCTGATTTTATTTAGACTGAACGATGCATTGGCATTCCACGACAGCCTGCGGACAATGTTCCATGCCCAATGGATCTCCAGGCCAAGGCGGTCGCTAAGGGGCACATTCTGATGGGTGTAGGCCCCCACATCGTTGATCTTGCCAGTGAGCACGAGCTGGTCCACGTAGTGCATCCAATAGACATTGGCCCCGAAGCGGTACTTGTCGGTGTGGCGCTGATAGCCCACCTCGGTGTTGTAGAGCTGCTCGTGGCGTGGGCGCGAGTCGGGACTGCTTTCGGTGAGGTCGGTGCGCACAGGTTCGCGGTTGGCCACTGCAAACGAGGCATAGATGCGGTTGCGCCCGTTCACCTCATAGTTGAGGCCCGCCTTGGGGTTGAAGAAGTTCCAACTGATGTCCTGATCGAGGTCGGCAATGGGCTGACTGCCAATGGCCACAGGGCCTACGAACCGATAGTCTATCCTACGGTACTGAAGGTCGACAAAGGCATTGAGTTTCGGCACGATGACATAGCCGGCCTTCAGATAGATGTTGAGGTCGTTCTTGCGGGCATCATTCTCGTAATAGCGGTGGCGTATGTCTGCTGTTCCGGCATTGCGCATCCAGATCACCTCTCCGTAGTGTTTGCCCAGATACTGGTTCCACGCGCCTCCCAGTGTGGCATTGAAACGTTTGCCCGTGTTGTAATCGAGCGAGAAGGTGCCACCATAGAAATGGTTGTCGAGCCACCGCTGGCGGATGAGGTCGGTGCTCACAATGGTGTCGCCCCCGATGATGACAGGGTCGAGACCATAACTGGAAAGTCCATCATCGGTGCGGAACTGTTCGTAGTAGCCGCGCCCACGGGTGTAGTGCCCTGCCAGGTTGAGATTGAAGTGTGACGACACCTCGTGCGAGAACAGCAGCTGGTAGTTGTCCTGCTGATAGTTGTCGGTCTCGTTGTCGTAGGTGTAATAGTTGTAGGTGCGGCCGCTGTTGAGCAGGTTGTCGGCATCCTGCGGGCCCAGCCAGTTGCGGCCTATGTAGGCGTTCATGGCATCGACATTGCCGGTGATGCGGCTTTCGGGGGTGCCATACCATGCCTGATAGGTCTTCTCCTTGCCCGCGAACACATTGACCCTCAGCAGGCTCTTCTTGCCATGATAGGCGGCCGAGACAAAGAACGAGCGCAGGTCGGAGGTGGCGCGGTCTATGTAGCCATCGCTCGAGATCTTGGACAGCCGCGCATCGAGCGAGAATCGGTCGGCAATGAGGCCTGTGCCCGCCTCCACGCTGTGTCGCCAGGTGTTGAACGATCCATAGCCATTGGTGATGGTGGCGTAGGGTTTCTGGTGCAGGGTGCTGGTCTGCATGTTGATGCTTGCCCCGAAGGCGGCCGCCCCATTGGTCGATGTGCCCACTCCGCGCTGGATCTGAATGTTATCGACACTGCTGGAGAAATCGGGCATGTTGACCCACCACACCCCGTGCGATTCGGAGTCGTTGAGCGGAATACCATTGACCGTCACGTTGATGCGCGTGCCGTCCGTGCCACGGATGCGGATGCCGGTGTAGCCCACTCCTGCGCCCGCATCTGAACTCACCACCACATTGGGCGTCTGGTCGATGATATAGGGCATGTCCTGCCCGAAATTGCGCTGTTCGATGGTGGTGGCATCGAGGTCGGTATAGGTGGTGGCAGTGTTGCGGGTGGCACGGGTGGCACGGGTCACCACCTCATCGAGCTGGTGGTCGGCCCGCTGCATGGTGACGCTGATGGGCCTGTCGGCCGATGGCAGCACCCTCACTTCCAACGGCTGCAGGTTGATGGCCGTGAACCGCAGCGTGACCGAGTCCTTGGCGTTGGTGCGGAGTTGGAAACCCCCGTTGATGTCGGTGAACGAACCGGTGTAGGTGCCCACCACCGTGGCATGGACGCCCGGTTCGGGCTCGCCAGTGCTGTTGGTGACCGTGCCGTTGATGTTCTGACCGAAGGCTGTGACGGCCCCCAGCAATAGAATGCTGCTGAAAAGTAGAAGGTGTTTCATCTGTGGTCATCAATGAAGTGAATGAATGACCAGAGGCGACCTGAAGTCACCGAAAACCACCTTAGCGAATCGTATCGTGTGCTCATCTCCTTTCGCCAGCATTACCTGGATCAAGTTGAAGGGTGTGATCTCAGCCCATGCGGGCACCCCTGATTGACGACAAATGTAGGAGAATCTGTGAGGTGGAAGTGCTGTTCGCCTTTCGCAGTGGTCAGTCCAAGCAGCGAAGCGTATCGAGGACCGGGTTGGGAGTTGGCTATTCGCTATTCGCCTTTCGCTATTCGCCTTTCGCTGTTCGCCTTTCGCTATTCGCCTTTCGCTGTTCGCCTTTCGCAAGGGTCAGTCCGAGTTGGGGAGCTTGCGGAGCGTATCGAGGACCGGATGGAGAGCTGACAATTGCAAATTGAACATTGCAAATTGTCTATTGCAAATTGGGTCTTCGCAAGGGTCAGTGCGGGTAGCGTAGCGAATCGAGTAGCGGATGGGGAGTTGACAATTGCAAATTGAACATTGCAGATTGTCTATTGCAAATTGGGAGTGCGGAGTTGGGACGGGGGACGGGCCTGCCAGCCGTGGCCGGGGTTGCGAACAGCCAACAGCGCACTACCGACTATCAGCGCTGAACCATGACCTTTCCGGTGTGCAGGGGTTCGCCCTTCACGGTGGCCATTTGCCAGAAATAGGTGCCGGCAGGCAGATGGCTCACGTCCATGGCATGGGCGGTGGCCGTAAGGCGTGCCTCGGCCACTTTGGAGCCCAGCATGTTGAAGAGGGCAACATCGGCCAGATCGCTGCTGCCCACATGGAAGAAGAGACGGTCGGTGGCAGGATTGGGATAGGCCCGGATGATGCCATGCTGCTGCGTGGCGATGCCTGTGGGGTCTTCCATCACCACGCCCATGTCGTCAAAATGGGCCACACTGCCCACCTGCGGGTTTCCTGAATTGCTCGGGAGGAGGATTATCTGCAACATTCCGTGAGGGTCGGCCGAGAGCCATTCGACCGTGGCGGTGAACATCGTCCACTCGGTCACAGTGGCAGTGCCTGCCCATTCGGCCCTGCCGATGGTGTCGCCATTGGTCTGGTTGATGAACAGGGCGCTGAAAGAGTACTCATCGCCATTGAGCGGTGCGGCCATGTACCATCCTGTGAGGGCAACGGGCCTGTCGGTAAAGGTGTGGCCGCCCTCGACCGCCTCGGTCTGGGTGTTGATGGTGCCATTGGTCACGATGCCGGGTGCGGTCTGGTTCACAGGAAAGCCGATGAACTCAGTGGAAAGCCGCAGTGCCGAGGCCCCACCATGCACGTTCTGGGTCTCGCGCTGGGCGGTGCAGATGCCCAGAATGGCGGTCGAACCGTTGAGCGTGCCCCAGTTGGCCGGGTTCTGACAGCTCTGAATGTTGGCCCATGTCTCGAAACCGGGGTTGAGGATCTGCGCACCGCAAAGGGCGGGGAACGCAATGGCAAGCACACTGGTGTGTAGGAGTCTTCTCATAGCGGGGGCTTAAGAGGTGAAGGAATGTATGGATGCAGGAGTATCCTGCGCAGCGAATTGCCGAATGTATGCATTTCAACCATGGCGATAGCACCGATTCCTTACGTTTACCATCCCAAACAACAAACCCCCTTTCGCATGACAAGTTGCTACCCCCGCACCGCACTCTGCGGGCTCCTTTGTACCGTGGCCCTTACGGTCGGTCATCTTCAGGCCCATGGCCAGAGCACCTTCGATGAGGTGCGCATCGTGCTTCAGACCAACTGCACCGTGGGCTGCCACAGTGGAGCATCCCCATCAGCACAGCTCGACCTGAGCGGTGATGCTGCATCGGTCTATGCGGCCCTCATCAATGTATCGCCCCTCAACCCCGCTGCGGGCGCGGCAGGTTGGAAACTGGTGGATCCAGGGTATCCCGAACGCAGTTTCCTCTTTGCCAAGGTGGCACACGACATCGACCCTATGGACCATCTCACCCTTGCCATGGGCAACCCCATGCCCTCGGGACAGCCTGCCCTGCCCTATCGCGACATTGAGCTCATCCGTCAGTGGATCCTCTTCGGGGCAGGCCAGAATCAGGTCTATCTCAACACCGACATCCTCACCGACTTCTATGCCGGACAGGGCATGGCACGCATGGAACCGCTGCCCGCACCCGACCCTTCCGAAGGTTTTCAGGTCCACTATGGCCCCTTCTTCCTCGCTGCCGGCACCGAGACCGAGTATTTCTACAAGTATGCCACCCGAATGCCCGAGACCCGCGAGGTCAACCGCATAGAGGCCCAGATCAACGAACAGGGCCACCACACGGCCATCTACCGCTACTTTCCTGAGGCCGACACCAATTTCCTGCCCGGTCTGCGCCCCGTTACCAACGTGCTTGTGGCCGCAGGGGTCTATTACACCTCCGACATCATCGCCCAGTTTCCCAACAGTCAGAACCTTGTGCTGCCCGAAGCAACCGCCTTCACTTGGCATGCGGACGCGGTCATCGACCTCAACTATCATATCCGCAACTACAGCATGGACTCCATCCTCGCCTGCGAGTTCTATGCCAACATATATACCCAGCCACAGGGCACGGCCCAGCAGGAGATGATATCGGCACCCGTCTATTATGGCGGTGACGACCCCACGGCCCTCGTCATTCCGCCCACCGGGCTCGACAGCACCTACGTCATCGAACAGTTCGACCTCGACTCGGCCTATACATGGTACATCTGGTCCATCATGGCCCATACCCACCAGTTGGGCGAGGACTTTCAGGTCTATCGCAGGACCCTTGACGGTGAGAAGGGCGAGAACATCTACAACGGTCATTATGACCCCACCTACAGCTTCAACACCGGGGCCTACGACTGGTCGCACCCGCCCTTCCGCAGGTTCGATGAATTCCTCGAAGTGAATTTCAACGAAGGGCTCATTCACGAGGCCGTATTCAACAACCCCGGCCCCGAGACCGTCTATTTCGGTCTGCACACCACCGATGAGATGTATGTGACCTATGTGCAGTACATAGCCCAGCCCACGCACCTCTCCATCAGCGAGCAGGCCCATCGCCCCGCCCCTGCCCTCTCTGTGCATCCCAACCCGGCCACTGGCCCTGTCAGCGTCTCGATGCGTGCCGATGCCGCCCAGCAGGCCACCCTCAGTGTGTGGGACCAACTGGGCCGACTGCTGCACCAGCGCCCCGTGCAGTTGCAGGCCGGACACAACACCCTCCCCTTGGGCATGGGCACCGAAAGCCTGCCTGCGGGCATCTATGCCGTGTCGGTGAGCACCCCTGCGCAACAGTTCACCGCCAAGCTCCTTGTGAGGTGACCCACGCCACGCTGGCACAGCTCAGAAAGGAACTGGGCACCCGCGACCGCCACGAATTGGCAGCGCTGTGCCTGCGGTTGGCAAAATTCAAGAAGGACAACAAGGAACTGCTGCACTACCTGCTCTTCGGGTCGGAGAACGAGGAGCGCTATCTGACGGACGTGAAGGCCGAACTGGCCGATGTGTTCGCCTCGGTCAATCCTTCCACGCCCTATCTGGCCAAGAAGACCATCAGACGTGCCCTGCGCATGCTCGACAGGTTCGCACGATACTCGTCAATCCCTGAAACGGAGATAGAACTGCTCCTGTTCTTCTGCGAGCGTTTCAATGCGCTGGGCCGCAATATCCGTACCGACAGGACGCTACAGAACCTCTACCAACGCCAGCTCGTCAGGATCGGAAAACTGGTGGGCACCCTCCACCCCGACCTCCAACACGACTATGCCCTGCGCATCGAAAGGCTGGGGCACTGAGGGGCGAGGGAAGTTCGGAGTTGGAAATTGCAAATTGCAAATTGGGACAGGGCTTGGGAGTGTCCGGTTCTGCGCCAGCACATGAATGGGGAAAAGGAGTACGGTGATCAGTAGTGATAGAACCCTGATGGTGCTTTTGTCCGCACGTCTCTTGCCCAGCGAAAGTTGATTTTTTCGCACAGGAGCATTCAAACCCCATTCCGACAACCTGCGGTATTTCCGTACCATTGCCATGGACCCCATAACGCGAAAAGATGGATGCAGTAGGTTTTATCACCGAGGTGGTGACAAGGTTCGGAGGACGGTATTTCGGCAGCCCGCAGGAAAAGGACGCGCAGCTTTACACCAAAAGCATTCTGGAGCAGTATTGCACCTCCACCACCCTGATGCCGTTCGACTCGGCATTGGAGGCGCATTTCCAATCGCTCAAACTGTTCTGCGCGGTGTATGTGCTCACGCTGGTGGTGTTCCCATTCAGCGTGGTGGCTGCGGCCATCATCTCAGGGGTGAACACGGTGCTGTTCCTCGGGCATTTCGTCACCTATCGCCATTGGTTGGATTTCCTCTTCCCTCAGAAGACCTCCTACAATGTCATCGGAGACATTGAACCCACCGGCACGCCCACCCGCACGGTCATCTTCGCGGGGCATATAGACAGTGTGAAGGAGTTCAAATGGTGGTACAGCCTGAAACAGCCCGGGGCTGTGCTGTCGGTGCTTGCGGGCCTGCTGTTCCCTCTGCTCGCCATCTTCCTGCTGGTGGCGGCCGTGGCGGGCGGTGAATGGATCCGATATGGCTGGTGGTTCTTCATCGCGGCATCGCCCATCCTCATCGTCTATTTCGACATGCACGGCAAGGAGGTGGTGCATGGCGCACTGGACAACCTCACCGGGGTGGCGATGGTGGTGGAGATGGCGCAAGTGTTCGCTGCCGACCGCTGCACCACAACCCGCATCCGGTGCATCAGCTTCGGGGCAGAGGAGGCCGGGCTGCGCGGTGCATGGGCCTATGCCAAGGCCAACAGGGAACAGTTGATGGCCGAGAACGCTGTGCTCGTCAACATCGACACCATAAAAGACCTGGAGTTCCTGACCATCGGCACGCGGGAGACCAACACCTTGGTCACTTTCGACAAGGCACTGATCGCCCAGATGGCAGGCTCATTCGATGCCATGCAGGTGCCTGTGAAGAAACTGCCCTTCGATGTGGGCGCATCCGATGCCTCGGCCTTCCGCATACTCGGCCTTCCGGCCCTTTGCATCATCGGCATGCGCACCGACACACTCGACCCCTGCTACCACACCCGATTGGACAACCTCGACCATCTGGACGGCAAGGCCATGGAGAAGCTCAAAGGCGTGCTGACACACTTCGTTCGCGCATTGGACAGGGATTGAGCTGATGACGATGGACCGGTTTTCAACTATGAATGCTTGGCCATAGCACATGTGAAGGTTGGAACAATCATGCACTTCCGTGGTCGGAAGGCCATGGACAGAGGTTCTCATGCAGCAGGACAGGGCAGTCAAATGCCGATGTGTAATTAAAGGACTGTGAATGGAACAGGGGCCCTGTTCGCTGTTCGCTGTTCGCCTTTCGCTGTTCGCCTTTCGCTATTCGCAACCTCGTCCCCCGTCCCTCGTCCCTCGTCCCCTTTAATCTCACGCTGAGAGGCTTTGCAGTTGGAGGTCGTTAGCTATTCGCTCATCCCCCGTCCCCCGTCCCAACTCCGAAATCCGAACTCAAAAAAACCTTAGAACTGAAATTTTGCCCTTTTTTTTGTAAATATCAACAATATGAATATCAACATGTTGAACATCTAAAAAGGCTCTACGACTCCCAAAAACAGTGTGTTAAGTATGTGGTTTTCGCGAAAATTTGGCAGAGAGCATTCCAGATTATCTCTCCACTTTCGTATCGCCAATCCTCTTGACACCCCATACAGACCTGTCCAGAGGCGTGCTATCTCAACCTCGAACGCTGCTATCATGGCCATTCAACACTTCTATTTTCTTGGAAAGGAATTCACCCTGCGCGAAATGCAGGTCATCTCGATCAACGCCCACGGGCTCTATCAGCGACAGTCGGCCGCCTATCTCCAGATAGAGCTGTCCACCTTCAAGGCACATATTCGCACGATCCTGATCAAAATTGACGACAAGGACTGCACAGGCCGCAAACTCCTCCCCATTGCATTGGCCAATGGCCTTGACCTTAAAGGCAATTTCAATGGTCAGCACCTGTTCGATGATTATCCTACCGGAATGCTCTGGCACGCGCCCACGCCCCAGTAGGCGATTGCTGGCCATAGTGCGCATCCCTGCCCGGTAAAGGCAGTAAGGCCTCCGTGCAATGGCCACCATCCCCGATCCATGTTCATCGGTGCTCCACCTTCAGGCGTAGTCCTTTAGGCGTAATCCTTTAGGATTAGTCCTTAAGGACTAAGACTAATATGTTGATTTACGTTAGATTATGTGTATATATGTTTGCAGCGTCATCACCGACAAGCGTTCTTTGACATCCCGGCAAAACACACCATTCGCACAGTCTGGCAGACCGGGCACCATGCCCGCAGACAGGTCCCGCAGACCGTGCAACCGATCACAGGTGCAATGCAACCTCCCAGAACCACGCTGCAATCATTCCTTCGCAGAAAGAGGTCTTTCCAAATTAGAATGATACCGATCTCTCACAGAAAGATGTCAAACCATCAGAGAAAGATGTCAAACCATCAGAGAAAGATGTCAAACCAACAAGGAAAGATGTCAAACCAACAAGGAAAGATATCAAACTCTCAAGGAAGGATATCAAACCATCAAGGAAAGATATCAATCTACCTCAGAAAGATGTCAAACCGCCAAGGAAGGCTATCGGTCCGGCACAGAAAGAGGACAGACCGGCCCGCAACGACTCCAGCCCGAAAACGGGCGGATC
>JAIPBJ010000031.1 GCA_021739625.1 Flavobacteriales bacterium
CAATCGCATCAAGGCCATCAATGACATCGTTGAAAAGAAAGAGAGGGACGAACTGGCGTTGTTGAGCAAGGCGGAGGCCGACCGCAAAGCAGCTGAAGCAACGGCCAAGGCTGACGAGGAAAGAAGACAGCGTCAGGAGGCTGAGGCAGAAGCCAAACGGATAGAGGCGGAGCGGAAAGCAGCAGAGGCCAGATCCGCTGAAGAAGCACTGAGGAGCAAGGAACAGGAAATTGCGGCCGCCAAGGCAGCTGAGGAGGCCCGCAGACAGCAGGAGCAGGAGGCCAAGCGCACTGCAGAGGAGCAGGAGAAGGCCCGTATTGCGGCTGAGATGGCCAAGATCGAAGAGGATAAGCGAAACAGGGAGGCCGAGCGTGCTGCCCGTGAAATTGCCGAGCAACAGGCACGTGAGCTGGCCGAGCAGGAACGCGTGCGGCTTGAACAGGCCCGGGCAGCATCTGAAGAGGCGAAACGGAAGGCTGACGAGGACAAGGCCAGACTTGCCAAGCAGGAGGAGGAACGCAAGCTGGCCGAGGTACGTCAGGCTGAGGAGGAGCGTAGAGTCAAACTCATTGAAGAGGAACGCAAAAAGCAGGAGGCCAGAGAGCGGGCCGAGCAGGAGGCCAGGGCCAAGGCGGAATCAGACCGTAGGGCCGAGGAGGCCAGATTGAAGGCAGAAGGGGAGGCCCGTGAGGCCGCAGCCAAAGCCGAGATGGAATCACGTGCAGAGCGCGAACGCAGGGAACGTATGGAAATTGAGCAGGCAGAGGCCGAGCGCAGGCGTTCTGCAGAAGAGGAACTGAGGAAACAGAGTGCAGAGGAGGAGCGTAAGGCACAACTGGAGGCCGACCGCATGGCTGAGGAAGCTGAAAATATCCTCAACTATGAATTGCGCCAACGCGATGACCGGATGAAGGCCGAGGTGGAGGCCAAGGTGCGCGCTGAGTTTGAGAAGAAATTCGCAGGAGAGCTGAAGGACATGTCTGCCAACGAGCGTGAAGAGGCCGTGCAGAAGGCATTGCGCGAGAGGACCGAAGAGCTTGAGACACGCAGAAAGGATCAGGAGCGCGAGCAGAAGATCGCCATCATGGAGACGCGCAAACGGCAGGAGGTCGAGCGGTGGGAAAAGGAGGAGGAGAAACGCATAGCGGACGAGCAGGCCAGAAGAATAGCGCAGGAGGCACAATTGAAGAAGGAGGCGGAAGCATTGGAGAGGTCGGAGCAGGAACGGTTGGCCAAGGAGGAACAGGCCCGCATAGCAGCCGAACGATTGGCCGAGCAGGCGGCCGAGCTGGAGGCAAGACGCTTGCAAGAGGAGGAGCGTAAACAGTCACAGGCCGTTGCGACAGAGCAGGCCAAGCAGCAGGCCACAAAGGAGAAGCAGGAAAGAGAAGAGGCTCAGCGTATCGCTGATGCGGAAAAGATCGCCCGCGCACAGGAGCAAAGGGCAATTGAGGAGCGGGTGCGTGCCGAGGAGTCCGCCCGCCAAAAGGCAGAGGCTCAGGAATTGGCCCGAATAGCGGCTGAAAAAAAGGCCTTTGATGAGAAATTGCGTTTGGATCAAGAGGCGCAACGGTTGAAAGAGGTCCACGCAAGGGAAGAGAGTTTTCACGACAAGCAGGAATTTGAGAAAAAGGCAAAGGAACTGGCCAAGACCATGGTCGAATCTGAACGTGCAGGATATGAACAGGAGGTTCGATCAAAGTTGGAGAAGGAATATGCGGAGAAGCGTGCAGCCGTATTGGAAGAGAAGGAATTGGAGAAACAGCGTATGGCCTCCTTCGATTTCAAACCGACCCAGTATCAGATCGATCTGGCCGAACGCTACCCAGAGGGGGTGACCGAAGAGATGGAATCACTGCCCAATCGTGAAGTGAAGCGTATCATCATCAATCGAGGTGGTGGCAACATCAACCTGTTCAGCCGAGTGCAATGGAACTGGGGCGGTGTCTATTACTTCAAGAACGAGCAGAGTACGAGCAAGCAGATATACGATGTGGAAAGCAAGTGGTGATGGATTCGATGTCTCCTTTCGTCTGAAAGTGGTACAAAGAAGTCCATCCCAATTGTGTCGGAAACAGAATTTTAGACCAATTTGTTGATAGTTCATCCGTGCGTAATGGAGGGCTTAACTCAAGTAAACAGTGGTTCCCGTGCGGGATGTTTATGATTAGACCAAAATTGTACTTTAACCCCCTGAAACAGGGGTGTCACATTCAATGCCCCAAAGGGAACGAACCAATCTAATCGCCATGAAGCGACTCCTACTCCAATCGACAAGATTTTCAATTGCGGTGCTGTTGAGTTTTGCCTTTTTCGGATCGGCAAAAGCACAGTGTCCCGTTGTTATCGACTCCGTCATAGTCACCAACGTGACCTGCTCGGGGGCCAATGACGGAACCATCTGTGTATATGCATCCGGAGGATTTCCTACTTACATCTTCCAGATATTCAACGGGCCGCAGTTCTTTCACTCACCAGATGGCTATACCGGTCTTTCCTATTGTTTCACGGGTCTTGGCGCAGGTATCAGCAGTTGGGTGGTGCAGGTGGTGGGCGAAGATGGTTCGGGAGGTACATGTGCCCCCATCCCTTCAACGTCTGTGCTGATCAATGATCCCGATCCATTTGACATTCAGATCACCACGACAGATGAGACCTGTCCCGACAGCAATGATGGCACAGCTTCGGTGGTGGTGACAGGAGGGTTTGCCCCGTATTCGTACAGCTGGCTTCCGTTTGCAGGCACTGGGACATCAATCTCAGGCCTTAACTCCGGAACTTATGACCTTGTGGTAACGGACGCAAATAGCTGCTCTCAGAGCGTTCAATACACCATCAATCAGGAACCTGACTGGGCAGGCACGCTCACGGGCACCAATGTGACCTGCAATGGAGGAACGGATGGGGAGATCGTCTCATCAGGCATCACCGGAGGCACTCCTCCGCTGTCGTTCCTGTGGACACCTGACGGTCAGGTGACCGAGGACATCAATACCCTTTCGGCAGGAAACTACACGCTGACAGTAACGGATGACGTGGGCTGTACATTCACCCCGCCTACGGTCGTCATAGCGCAGCCGTCTCCCATTGTCATCAACGAATCTCAAGTCAATGTGAGTTGCGATGGCCTTCAGGACGGATCCATAAATATCACCGTCAGTGGAGGAGTGGCACCCTACACTTATCAATGGAGCAACGGTGCAATCACTGAGGACATAAATGTGCTGGGTGCAGGGTTCTATCTGGTCACTGTGACCGATGACAACGGCTGCACCGCTGCATTACCCATCACCATACTGGACGGATCAAGCCTCAATGTTTCTTTCATCACCACTACCGCACAATGCGGAGAGGCCAATGGCAACATTGACCTTACAGTGGTCGGTGGTTCGGGCAGCTACGCATACAATTGGCAGCCTGGAGGCCAGACATCGCAGGATGTGAGCGGGCTGTTGGCAGGAATCTATACGGTAATTGTCACCGATAACGTTCTGGGCTGTGCCGATACGTTGGACATCCTGCTGAACAACATTCCCGGACACACAGTTGATGGAGTCGTGACAGATGGCAGCAACTGCATCGCAAATGATGGTTCGATAGATGCCACAGTGACCGGGGGCAGCGGTGATTTCACCTACGGCTGGTCGAGTGGGCCGGTGACCGAGGACATTACAGGGCTGGCCACGGGCACGTACATAATCACAGTGACGGACAACATCATGGGATGCGTGTCCTTTGCGTCCTTCAATGTCCAGTCTGGCAGTGAGATCATTACGAATGCAGCCCTCACCCAACCTTCATGTGGCCTGATTAATGGTGCCATCAATCTGACAGTGGGCGGAGGCTCAGGGCCATACACGTTTATCTGGTCCAACAGTGCCACCACGGAGGATCTCTCTTCTCTTACCTCCGGTATCTATGCAGTGACCATCACTGATGTCAACGGTTGCACCTCGGATGAAGTGTACAATCTCAGTGAAGTGGATGGTCCGGATGTGACTGCAACGGTCATCAGTCCCATTTGCACTAACACAGAGGACGGTTCCATCACATTGGTGCTGACGGGAGGAGTCGGCCCATTCGCTTTCAATTGGTCCACAGGTGCCACTGTGCAGAATTTGACGGGACTGTCAGGTGGAACCTATACCGTGATTGTGACCGATCAGGGCAGTGGCTGTGTGGCCATCGAATCGTTCACGCTTGTTACTCCTTCTCCAATGGGAGGTAATGTGAATCTGATGCCTGTGGGTTGCGATGGTGATAGTGACGGCTCAATTGACGTGACCATTTTCGGTGGGGTGGCACCATATTCCTATCTGTGGAATCCGGGGGCCATCACCACCGAGGATCTTGCAGGAATTAGCGCAGGAACTTATACTGTTACGGTGACAGACGCGGTCGGCTGCAGCATTTTCGGCCAGTTCAACGTGGCGCAGTCGCCTCCGATCGTTATCAACGAGACCCATCAGAATGTCTCCTGTTCAGGTGCGGCCAACGGTTCTATCAACCTCACGGTCTCAGGTGGGGTAGGTGGTTTCACTTATGCATGGCTTCCTGACGGTCAGACCACAGAAGACCTGAGCGGCCTTTCGGGCGGAACTTATGATGTCACTGTCACCGACACCGATGGTTGCACGCAGACAGCGTCCATCACCATCAATGAGCCGACCACTTTCCAATTGAACCCATCCTCAACGGACGCATCCTGCAATGGCGTATGTGACGGAACTGCGGGCGTCATTGTCAGTGGAGGAACGCTTCCCTACACCTATAGCTGGACACCTCCTGCGGGAAACGTGCCGAGCGTCTCAGGTCTCTGCGGTGGTAATTATCAGGTGGTCGTGACTGATGCCAACGGATGTTCTGATGTGGCGCAGTTCAGTATCAGCAGCAACCAGATCCAAGTATCCATTGTTGCAACAAATGCAAGTTGCAACGGTGATTGCGATGGCACTTTGACAGCCACCGTAACAGGAACGAACGCCCCTTTCACCTACCAGTGGTTGGAGACTGGTGGAACTGGGCTTTCTGAATCAGGCCTGTGCCCGGGCACCTACACTTTTGAAGTGACGGACGGGATCGGCTGCACTGTGCAACAGCCAGTGACCATCACTGAGCCCGACCCTATCCTTATTTCCATGGCGGTCACCGATGTGAGCTGCAATGGCGGTTCTGACGGTTCCATTGACATGACTGTTTCAGGAGGAACAGCACCCTATATATATCAGTGGTTCCCTGGCGGTCAGACCACTGAGGATATCACCAACCTGCCTGAGGGCGATTATTCCGTAGTTGTCACTGATGCCAATGGATGCACATCGAGCCAAATAGTCCTCGGGGGGTCATTCGCAGGTGGAACCCTCGCACTTCCTGATGGCAGTGGAGTGTCTTACAGCACGACAGTCGGAATCACTGGATTCCCCGCCAATTCGACCATTACATCAGCCACCGACCTTCAGGATGTGTGCATCAACATGGAGCACTCCTATCTCGGTGATCTGCAACTGCGCCTCATCTGCCCTAATGGACAATCGGTGATTCTGAAGGAGTATCCGGGCGGGACTGGAACCTATTTGGGCGCAGCGAACGATGCCGGGGCCAACGGAATACCGGGCACGGGGGCAGACTACTGTTTCTCGGCCTCTGCCACTTGGGGAACCCTGTTGCAGGAGAACGCGCTGGGCAACTGGGTGACCGCTGGCAATGCGCCCAACAACTCCATGACACCGGGCACCTATAGCCCATTCCAATCATTCAACAACTTTATCGGTTGCCCACTCAATGGAACTTGGACCATTCAGGTCACGGACAATCTCGGCATAGACGATGGATTCATCTTCGGATGGGATCTGACCTTCGGTGGCTCGGGGGCCAACGACTCGCTCGCTACAGTGAATGAGCCTACCCCTATTCAGATCAGTTCAACTGTCACAGATGCTTCGTGCGGAGTGTGCGATGGAAGTGTCACTGTTTCTGCTTCAAACGGTCTGGCCCCTTATTCCTATCTGTGGAACACTGGGGCAACAACCGCCACGCTCAACAACATCTGTGCAGGTGTCTATCAGGTGCAGGTCACTGATGCCAATGGTTGCACCAATGAATTCTTTGTTCCTGTCGACAACATCGCAGGTCCAACTGCTGGAAATCCGGTTATCACCGATGCCACCTGTTTCGGTGGATGTGACGGTGCTGCAACACTCAGTCCGGTGGGAGGAACAGCGCCCTACACCTATCAATGGGTGCCTGGTGGACAGAGTACGAACAGTGTTTCCGGTCTATGCACAGGAACCTATTTCGTTCAGATAAGAGATGCTGCAAGTTGCATCTATACCGAGACAGTGACCATCGGTTCGCCTGCCCAGATACAGATCGGACAGACAGTGACCAATTCTGGCTGCGGGCTATGTGATGGTGCCATCACCCTGACCCCGATCACAGGTGTTGCACCATACACCTATGACTGGTCTCCGGCAGTTGCAGGCAACGTGCCTGACGCCACAGGCCTATGTGCCGGTGTTTACAACATCACTGTCACCGATGCCACAGGCTGCTCCGAACCGGTAACTGTACTGCTCAACGATTTCCCATCGGCAACCCTGTTCATGTCTGCCACCGACCCGGGCTGCAACAACGGCTGTGATGGAACCGCAACGGTCGCCACATTCGGTGGAACGGCACCGTTCTTCTTCGTCTGGGACGACCCGCTCACTCAGACCAACGCAACTTCCATCGACCTCTGCACCGGGCTTTATACCGTTACGGTGACCGATGCGGACGGATGTGTAGCGGTCGGTCAGGTCACACTTGACAATCCAGCTCCCATCGGTCTGTCCCTGCTCATCATTGACAATGGCACCTGTGCGGGCAACTGCGATGGCTCCATCACAGTTATTCCTTCAGGTGGAACCATCCCATTCACCTATCTGTGGGATGATTCGAACGGTCAGACCTCGGCCACTGCCGTGAATCTGTGTGCAGGCATCTATTCGGTAACCGTCACTGATGCCAATGGATGTACCGATGTGGTTACTGGAACGGTCAACAATCCGGTCGGACTTACAGCTACGGTTGTCGGGACCGATGCGAATTGCAATGGTATATGTGATGGAACGGCAACGGTCACCGTTCAGGGCGGAACCGCCCCATTCACCTATCTGTGGGATGACCCGGCTGCCCAAACAACGGCAGTTGCCACAGCACTTTGCGCAGGCACGTACAGCGCGACTGTGACCGATGCCAATAACTGCTCTTTCACAGTGTCAATAACGATTGACGAACCTGATCTCATTGCCATCACTTTCTCAAATGTGATCAACCTGCAGTGTGACGGGGTGTGTGCCGGACAGGCCACAGCCAACATTTCGGGAGGAGTTGGTCCATACAGTGTTGTGTGGAATGATGCATTGGCGCAGACCACGCAGACTGCCACTGGCCTTTGCGCAAGCAGCTACACCATCACAGTGACTGATGCGAATGGTTGCGTTCAGACCGCCACGGTGGTGATCACCGGACCCGGTGGGCTCACCTCATCGGTCACATCACAGGTCAATGCCACGTGCAACGGTGATTGCAATGCTACGGCAACCGTCACCGCAACCGGTGGCACGGCCCCGTACTCCTATCAATGGAACGACCCTGCCAGCCAGACAGGACAGACCGCGACCGGACTTTGTGCAGGGATTTATACCGTAACGGTCACGGATGACAACGGCTGTGTGTCCGCTACCACTGTCACCATTGCACAGCCAGGTGTGCTTAACGCATCTACCACTGCCAATGACCCTGACTGCTATGGTATCTGTGATGGTACTTCCACAGCCTTCACCACCGGAGGAACATTCCCATACTCCTATCTTTGGAATGATCCCAATGGTCAGACGACCATTACCTCAGTAGGTCTCTGCCCCGGACCATACAGCGTCACGGTCACTGATGCGAATGGATGTGTGGACGTGGCATCGGTCAACATTTTCCAACCCACACAGATTATTGCCAATAGCAACGTGGTCAATGCCACATGCGGTCAATGCAACGGTCAGGCATCAGTGTCGCCTACCGGAGGAGTTCAGCCTTATACCTACCTGTGGGGTGATGGCCAGACCACAGCGACTGTTACCGGTCTTTGCCCTGGGGTTTACAATGTGGATGTGATAGACGCATTCGGATGTGTGTCCAATTTCATCATACCGGTGAACAATGATGGAGGTGCCACCAGTGCAACTATCAATACCACAGGAGCCACCTGCTTTGGCAACTGTGATGGTTCGGCATCTGTTTCAAACGTGGTCGGTGGTGTTGCTCCATATACCTATCTCTGGGTTCCCGGAGGACAGACCGCGGCATCGGTCACCGGACTTTGCGCAGGCGCTTACAATGTGCAGGTTATCGATGACCTCGGCTGCATTTTCACCCAGCAGGTGGTCATTGCCCAACCCGCCCAAATAGTTCCCAATTATGTGTCAACCCCAGCCGCTTGTGGCAATGCTGATGGGACCATCACGGTGAACCCCACGGGTGGCGATGGTGGCCCTTACACCTACCTGTGGGTGCCGGTTGTTTCCGCTACCAACACTGCTACCGGGCTTGCCTCCGGTGTTTACACAGTGACCATCACCGATGGAAGCGGATGCACCGCGACCACAGTGATTCCTGTAAACAACATGGATGGCCCGAACGTGACCGCCTCTGCAACTCCAGCAAATTGCAATGGGGTGTGCGATGGAACGGCCACAGTGACGATCACTGGCGGCACTGCTCCCTATACGGTGCTTTGGAACGACCCTGCAGGTCAGACCACCAACACGGCCACGGCACTATGCGCAGGTCAGTACAGTGTCACTGTCACAGATGCGAACGGCTGTGTCAGCGTGCGTCAGGTCACTGTCACCGAACCGACTCAGCTTTCTTTCAGTCTGCCCATCATTTCCGATGCGCAGTGCAACTCGGCCTGCGATGGCCAGATCACCGTGGTCACTTCTGGCGGAACCCTTCCTTATACAGTGGTGTGGTCTCCTGCTGGTGGCAACCTTCCAACTGCAACTGGACTTTGCGCAGGAACCTACACTGCCCTGGTGACCGATGCCAACGGATGTACAGCTTCATTGCAGGCCATCGTAGGCGAACCGGACACTTTGGTCACGGCTGTCACGCCTGTCGATGCTTCGTGCTTCGGTGTCTGTGATGGTGAGGCCACGGCAGTTCCTACTGGGGGCACGGCCCCGTACACTTACCAATGGAACGACCCGGCCAACACCACGACCAATCAGGTGACGGGACTGTGCGCAGGAACCTACATCTGCATTGTGACCGATGCCAATGGGTGTAGCGACACGGCCACTGTCATCATCAGCGAACCTGCCGCCATTGTCATCACACCGACTGCACAGGGCACCTCATGCTTTGGAGACTGTGATGGCGAGGCCTATGCGAGTGTGACAGGAGGATCGGCACCCTACACTTACCAATGGAACGATCCGGCACTTACGGCCAACGACACGGTGACGGGCCTATGTGCCGGCATCTACAACATCATCGTGACGGATGACAACGGATGTACCGCCACTGTTGCGGTCATCATCACCGAACCCGATCCTTTGATTGCGTCAGGCCAAGGGGTGGACGCCTCCTGCCCGGGAGTTTGCGATGGCTCGGCCACGGCACTCGTGCAGGGTGGAACCGGCCCGTACACTTACCTGTGGGATGACCCCAATGCCCAGACAACGGTTACTGCGACCGGTCTTTGTGCCGGTACCTACAACGTGACCGTGACCGATGCAAACGGCTGTTCGGATGTGACCAGCGTGACTATCAATGAGCCTGCCGCATTGGATGTGAATGTGACTGTAGTGGATGCAAGTTGCAACGGTGTGTGTGACGGAGAAGCGTCTGCAACCGTGAGTGGAGGCTCTGCCCCATACACACTCCTGTGGTCAAACGGGTCTTCAACGAATCCTGTCACCGGGCTTTGCGTAGGTTCATACACGCTGCTGGTGACCGATGCGAATGGCTGCACCGAAACAGTCTCCTTCAATGTGGGTGAACCCGATGCCATCATCATTTCCACTTCAACGCTCGATGCCTCCTGCTTCGGAACGTGTGACGGTGAGGCTTATGCCTCCGCCACCGGTGGTTCAGGAGTGTTCGCCTTCGTTTGGAGCGACCTGAACACCACGGCCAACGATACGGTGACAGCTCTCTGTGCCGGATCTTACACGGTGACCGTTACTGATGACACCGGTTGCTCGGCCACTGCCCAGGTCATCATCAACCAGCCTTTGGACATCACCATCACAGCTTACACACAGGGTGTAAGCTGCTTCGGTGACTGCAATGGTCAGGCCTTTGCGTCAGCCAGCGGTGGCACAGGCCCCTACACCTATCAGTGGGACGATGTCAACCTTACCGCCAACGACACGGTCATTGACCTTTGTCCCGGCATCTATAATGTGATTGTGACCGATGCCAATGGTTGCACATCTACAACCGCGGTCATCATCACCGAGCCGCTGCCGCTGCAACTTGTCGGTGTGCCAACGAACATTTCGTGCGGGGGTCAGTGCAATGGGGTGGCCACGGTGCTGGTTCAAGGTGGAACCCCACAGTACACCTATCAGTGGAACGACCCGCAGCAACAGACCGGAGCTTCTGCAACAGGTCTATGCGCAGGTACTTTCACGGTGATTGTCACTGATGACAACGGATGTATCGACAGTGTCGATGTCACCATCACCGAGCCGCCTGTTCTCGATGTCACCGTCACAGTGGTGAACCCGAGCTGTGGTGGCGTGTGTGACGGAGAGGCTTCTGTCACTATTAACGGTGGTACGGGCCCGTACACCATCCTCTGGTCAGATTTCAGTTCAGGAAGCTCGATCATCGGTCTGTGCGCAGGCAACTACTCTGTGATCGTGGTGGATGCCAACATGTGTTCCGATTCTGTGAACTTCATCCTTACCGAGCCGCCCGTGCTCAACGCCAATATCACAGCCACTACTCAGGTTCTGTGTTCAGGAAGCTGCACGGGTGCAGCAACGGTGGAGGGTTCGGGAGGAACTCCGCCATACAGTTATCAGTGGTCGAACGGACAGACCACTCCGACCGCTACCAACCTCTGCGTTGGGCAGTATTCGGTAATCATCACCGATGACATAGGTTGCACCGCCACGGCCATCGTCACCATCAATGACGACAATGCGTTGGCGGCCGCAGTACCTGTGTTCACCTCGGTGAGCTGTTTCGGTGACTGCAACGGAACTGCCACCGTGTTTGCCACAGGTGGGGTAGGGCCGTTCACCTACTCATGGAACGACCTCTTCAACCAGACGGCACAGACAGCCATCAACCTCTGTCCGGGCACTTACACTGTCACAGTGGTAGACAGCCAGACCCCTGCATGTACCACTCAGGCATCAGTGACAATCGATGAACCTGCCGTGCTCACATCAACTACTTCTGCGACTGATGAGAGCTGTGGAGGTGCATGCAATGGCACTGCAACGGCAGCACCTCAGGGAGGAACACAGCCGTATTCCTACCTGTGGAGCGACCCGTCCAACCAGACCTTGGTCACTGCTACCGGACTTTGTGTCGGCACTTACACCGTTACCATTACAGATGCCAATGGATGTTCCGTTCAGAACAGCGTGACCGTGTCAGGCCCACCAGCCATTATGGCCAATGCCACCACAGTGGCCTCCACATGCAGCAACGTGGCCAATGGTTCCATCGACCTTACGGTTGCGGGTGGTGTAGGTGGACACACCTTCCTTTGGAACCCTGGTGGTGGGGTTACAGAGGATCTGTCGAACATCCTGTTCGGAACCTACGCGGTCACCATCACCGATGCAACCGGATGCCAGTTAGTGGCGCAGTACAGTGTGGGCACTTTGACCAACATAGTTGTTGATGCAGGTGAGGATATGATGCTGTGTGTGGGAAGCTCGTTGACGCTCAATGGAAGCGGTGGGGGCAATTACAGCTGGACTCCGTCCGAAACCCTAAGCAATGCCAGCGCGGCCAATCCGACCGCCAATCCTGTGGAGTCCACCACCTATGTGCTCACAGTGAGCATCGGCAACTGCGTGGATGTGGATTCGGTGAATGTCACCATGTATGATATGCCGCAAGTGGATGCCGGTAATGATGTGACCATCCCCACGGGCGGCACCATCGGACTCAATGCCAATGGCGCGGTAACAGGTTGGCAGTATGCGTGGTCGCCATCGGAGTCCTTGGACGACCCGAACATCACCAATCCTGCAGCGTCACCACTGGAAACGACCATGTATTACGTCACTGTGACCGATGACAACGGCTGTACCAACGTGGACTCGGTACTGGTTGAAGTGGTGCCCGGCATCAAGTTCCCTGACGGCATCTCGCCCAATGGAGACGGCATCAACGACACGTGGATCATCGACAACATCGAACTTTTCCAAGATGCCATTGTCGAGATATACAACCGTTGGGGTCAGATGCTGTGGCAGTCGGCCCCCGGATATCCAATACCGTGGGACGGTCGCTATAAGGGCGAAGACCTGCCTGTCGGCACCTACTACTATGTCATCCGTTCAGACAACTTCGACCAACCGTTCACAGGCCCTATCACCATTGTACGCTGATCAAGGAAGTAGGGGGCTGGAAGCCCGGTTCCCTACGCACTTGACACTTTCAAGATCCCACCCTTCAAGTTAAAGAAGATGAAAAAACTTCTCTACATCACAGGTCTTGCAATGGCTTTGGCCACTACAGGTCTTGCACAGCAGATTCCGCAGTACAGTCAGTACATGATGAACAGTTATGTGCTCAACCCTGCCTTCACGGGCATGAACGATTATTGGGAGGTCAAATCCAACAACCGCCTCAACTGGATCGGGATCACCGATGCCCCGCGCACGTTCATCCTGTCGGCCCATGGACCGTTCCGCAAATACAACATGGGCATGGGCGTGACCATCTTTTCTGATGTCACAGGCCCCACCAGCCGAACGGGTGCTCATATCTCCTATGCCTACCACTTGAAACTCTCCCCGAAACTGCGTCTGGGAATGGGTCTCAGTATCGGTATCCTTCAGTTCAGGATCGATGGCACCAAGGTGGACCTATACACACAGGGCGACCCGGCATTCCCCAACGCAGTGATGTCCGCCTACTCGGCCGATGCCACCTTCGGACTCAACCTGCAGCACAAGAACTTCATCGTGGGGTTCTCTGCCCCGCAGATCATCGGCAACAAGTTGGCGTTTGACAACGGTGAAGGTGATGGAAGTTCGGCTCTGTCACGTCACTACATGTTCATGGGCGCTTACACCTTCCGCATCAAGAATTTTGGGATCATGCCCAATGTCCTGCTCAAGTATGTGCATCCCGTGCCTCCTCAGTTCGATGCCGGTGTGCGGTTCGACTACAAGGAGCAGTTCTGGGTGGGTGCCACCTACCGTCATGACGATGCCGTGTCGTTCATGGGCGGGCTGATGTTCCGCGACTTCCTGCTCATCGGCTACAGCTATGATATGAACACCAGCAACCTGAGCAACTACAGCGATGGCAGCCACGAGGTGATGATTGGCGTCCGTTTCAAGCCATGGAAGAAGAAGGCTGTGCTTGATGCCGCAGCAGGCGAGAATGCGCCTGTGCAGACGACCCCTTAGCCACCGTCTATCTGCGTCCCCGGAACTGAGTGTTGCTGCTTCCACCGAGCCCTCCACTCTGTGAACTGACCAACAGACTGTCGGGCTGCACGAACCGTACACTATAGAATCCCGAACCTCCCGAATAGACCGTGTACTGACCATCGGTACCGATCTTGAAGGGCGCTGAACCATTCACGGTCAGGGATGAATCGTCAACCGCCTCCACGGTGTAGTTGTCCGAACCTTCATAAGTGGTCTGCATTGGCTCATTGATGGTCCAGAAAGTGGAGACCCTCCAACCATTGTATGTACCTACGAATGCGTCCCGGTAATCCTGCGGCCCCGGATCCTGATCGATGGGGTCGGTGTCGCAGGCCGAAAGCCCGAAAATGGTACAGATGAACAGCAGAGAGGTCGGTCTCATAGCGAATAGCTGAAGTGTAGTCCTGCCCCGTACTGTGATCCGAAGGGCGACACCGTCATTCCCTTGGGCAGGTGTTTCTTTCTGTGCAGCTCAGGTACCAGATATCCGATGGTGGCCCCGACCAGATAGCCCGTGATCACATCTGATGGGAAGTGCTTCCCCGAATGAACGCGCAGAAAGCCCACCACGGCAGGCGCAATCACCGCTCCCGTCCACACAAGGCCCTCGGCAACCCTATTGTCCGAATAGTCGGAGAATACCTTGGCGGTCAGAAAGCACATTGCGGCCGTGGTCGAAGTGTGGCCCGAAAAGAACGACAGCCGGGCATCTGGGGCCATGCGCTCTTCCAGCGGCACATCGGTGTTGTAGGCATAAGGCCGGGGGCGTCTCACCATGCCCTTGGTCAGTTCTGTGAGGCCAATGGTGAATCCTCCCACTTCTATGTACATCATGGCCAATCCCAGCCAGTCCTGCCGCGCGCGCCTGTCGGCCATCATCAGCAGGGGCATTGCTGCCGAGGCATACATCATATAGTCTGATGCAGTGGCAACGGACGGCCTCCAGTTGTCCACGGTGCTGCGGTCGAAGCCCGGCACATCATAGCGGTCCAGACCGAGTAGGGTCTGTTCTGTGTGGCCGGTCACCTGTTTGCGTGTGAAATAACCTATCCCGGTGAACACCAATGCCCCCGAAGCATAGATGGCATCGCGCTTCCAGTTCAGGTCATAAGGGCTGTCCTGTTCCTGTTTCTGTTCCTGTGCCATGCTTGGCGGGCATGCCACCAGCAGGGCGACAAGGAGGGCAAGCGAGCTGCGCAGATACCGGTGGACAATCATTTCGCTTCCTTCAGTTTATCGTCAAGGTCTGGGACCACTGTCCTTTGGACGATCGGTATGAGGGCGGTCGACAGCACATTTTCTCATCCGGTCGTGTGATGGTTGCAGGACGCAAAGTAAGGGCATCAGAAGTTGATATTGCGTGGCCCTGACAACGGGTGGGACATGATGCCATCATCCCACATCGCGCCTCCAACTGCTCCGGTTTTACCCCGCCCGCTTCTCCACACTGAAATCTTCCGACATTCGGCCTCACACACGCCCCTTCACAGCACAGCATTGTCCATCCTGAGAAAACTTGCCGGCCAAACGGCCATTTATGGTCTCAGTTCCATTCTGGGGCGCTTTCTCAACTACCTGCTCGTGCCGCTGCACACTGCGGTTTTCCTGCCTTCGCAATATGGCGTCATCACCGAGATGTATGCCTACGTTGCATTTCTCATCATTCTGCTCACCTATGGCATGGAGACGGCCTATTTCCGATTCTCCACCACAGGAGGCCACGATCTACGCACCGTCTTTTCCACCACGCTCACGTCACTGACGGTCACCACCGCCCTCTTCATCCTCTGGGCCATGGCATTCGCGCAGCCGGTAGCTGATTGGCTCCTCTATCCCGACAACAGGGAGTATGTGCTCTGGTTCGCCATCATCATAGGGCTCGATGCCGTGTCAAGCATCCCGTTGGCGCGTCTGAGGCAGGAGAATCGCGCCAAGACCTTTGCGGCCATCAATATCGCCAATGTGGTCGTCAACATTGCGCTCAACGTCTTCTTCCTCGGCTATTGTCTGCCGCTGGTTAGCGGTGGCGGTGGCAACTGGCTCACCGACACCTTCTATGACCCCGGCACAGGTGTGGGCTATGTGTTCATCGCCAACCTCATTGCCAGCGGGGTCAAGTTTCTACTGCTCGCCCCCACCATGCTCCGAGGTTTTGTGCCTCCGAGCCTTGCCTTGCTCCGTCCGATGCTGGTCTATGCACTTCCGCTGCTCATTGCAGGTCTCGCTGGCATGGTCAACGAGACCATAGACCGCATATTGCTCAAGCGGCTGCTCATTCCCGAACTGGGCGAACTGGCCACCATGGAGCAGGTGGGCATCTATGGGGCCTGCTACAAGATCAGCATCCTCATCACCCTCATGATACAGGCGTTCCGCTATGCGGCCGAACCGTTCTTCTTCTCGCAGGAGAAGGAGGAGGGCAGCCGCCAGCTCTACGCCAAGGTGATGACATGGTTCGTGTGGGTGCTGGCAGGCACATTCCTCGGGGTGATGCTCTATATCGACCTCTTCCGCTACCTTGTTCCGAACCCGGCCTATTGGGAAGGGCTGCGCGTGGTGCCCATCCTGCTGCTGGCCAACATCTTCCTCGGCATTTACTACAACCAGAGCGTGTGGTACAAGCTTTCTGGCCGCACCGGCTACGGGGCCGCACTGGCGGTGATGGGTGCTCTCATCACCCTCGCGGTCAATCTGGCATTCATCCCCACGTATGGATACATGGCCAGTGCCTATGCCACATTGGCCTGTTATGCGACCATGATGGCTGTTAGCCATGTGCTCGGCCAACGCTACTATCCAGTTCCCTACCGCATTGGAAAGATCTCCTTCTTCATCATCACTGCGATGGTCCTTTGGGCCGTGAGCCTCGTTGTGGATCTGCACGGGCCATGGCATTGGGCCTTGGCGGGCGTCCTGCTGATGGCCTACGGTGGGGTCACGGGCCTGTTGGTGCGCAAGGGCTGATGCCTTTGGCATGTGCCCCGACCGCTGAGGGACATCCCCCGGATCGTTGCGGACCGTCCCCGGAGGAGATGTCCAAGGGATGGACAAGCGGACGGTGGCAGTCCATGCTGTCGGTTTTGCCAGAGAACCCGCCCCCATTTCTCCCTTTGTCGAATCCCTACCTTTGTGGCCGTTGCACCATCAATGAGCAGCAGACCACACAGTATGACCGTCCGCATAGTCAACCGATCGCAGCACCCACTTCCCGAATATGCCACTGCCCGCTCGGCAGGCATGGACCTTAGGGCCGACCTTACATCCGACATCATTCTGCGTCCCTTGGAGAGGGTGCTCGTGCCGACCGGCCTCTTCATCGAACTGCCCGAGGGTTCTGAGGCCCAGATACGCCCGCGCAGCGGCCTCGCTTTCAAGCATGGGATCACGGTGCTCAACAGCCCCGGAACCATAGATGCGGATTACAGGGGCGAAGTCAAGGTGCTGCTCGTCAACCTCAGCGACCAGCCGTTCACGGTCGGCAATGGCGAACGCATCGCCCAGATGGTCATCGCCCGACACGAGACGGTGAAGTGGGATGCCGTGGAATCGCTGGAAGAGACAGCGCGTGGCGCAGGTGGTTTCGGACACACTGGAAAGCACTGATTTGCGGCACATCATTCTCATACTCCTTCTGCTCACTTGCACTGGCGCCCTCGCCCAGCAGAAAGGAAAGGCCGTCAAAGGGCTGGGCGTGGAGCAGGAACGGCAGCTCGCAGAGACCTTCTTCGAGGCCAGCCGTCAGAAGATGCTCGGCAATCTCAAGGAAGCGGCCGTCCTCTTTCACGACTGCGTGAAGATAGACCCCCAACATGCCGCATCCCACTTCGAACTGGCCAACATCCTCTACAAGACCGAACAGCTCGCAGACGCCCTCCCTTTTGCCCGCAAGGCCCGGCAGTTGGACGTTGACAACGAGTGGTACATTCTCTTCGAGGCCGATATTCTCATGAATCTGGGCGATGTGGCCAATGCCATTGTCCTTTATCAGCGGCTCATCAAAGGCCATCCCGACAAGCCCGAATACACCTACGAACTCGCAAACGCCTACCTCTTTGCCGGCAAATTGGACGAGGCCATAAGGACCTACGATCAGATTGAGACCAAGACCGGTGTCTCCGAAGAAATCTCCATTCAGAAGGAAAAGCTGTATCTCGAAATGGACAAGCTCGACAAGGCCGTGGCCGAGCTCGAAAAGCTCATTGCCGCATTCCCTCACGAGCAGCGATATATGGGCATGTTGGCCGAGGTGTATGTGGCCAACGATGACGAGGAAAAGGCATTCAAGGTCTATGAGCGCATGTTGGCCAACGATGCCGATGACCCCATCCTCCACCTCAATCTGGCGGAGTACTACAAGCGCAAGGGCGATTTCAACCGCTCTTTCTCCGAATTGAAACTGGCCTTTGCCAGCCCGGATCTCAATATCGATCAGAAGATCCAGGTGCTCATGTCCTACTATGTCCTCACCGAAAAGGACAAGCGCCTTGTGCCGCAGGCCTTCGAGCTGCTCGACCTCACCATAGCAGCACATCCGCAGGATCCCAAAGGATTTGCCATGAAGGCCGATTTCCTCTATCGCGAAAGAAAACTGGAAGAATCGCGCGAGGCGTTCTATCACACCATCAAACTCGACAGCGGCCGCTTTGCAGTGTGGAGCCAGCTCATTCAGGTGAGCTACGAACTGGGCGACCACGATGCCATGCTGCGCGACAGCGAGACCGCCCTCGAACTTTTTCCCAATCAGGGCATCTTCTATCTCTTCAATGGAATAGCACTCAACCAGCACGAAAGGCATCAGGCGGCAGTGGACATCATGACCGAAGGAGAGATCTTCGTCAAAGGCGATTCCTATCTGCATGTTCAGCTGCTGTCGCTTCTGGGCGACAGCTACAATGCCTTGGGCAGATTTGCCGAATCGGACAGGACGTTCGAGAAGGCATTGGCCCGCGAACCGAGCAATCCGCTCTTGCTCAACAATTACAGCTACTTTCTTTCGTTGAGAAAGGAGAGCCTCGAAAAGGCCGAGGAGATGAGCAAGCGCTCCAACCTCCTGCAAATGAATCAATCGTCCTATCTGGACACTTATGCCTGGATACGATATCAGCAAGGGGAATATGCCGATGCACTCACTTGGATCGACAAGGCCATCGCCAACGGTGGCGACCGCAGCGGCACCATTGTGGAGCACCGTGGCGACATCCTTTTCCGCCTTGGCAGGCAGGACGAGGCCATGGATGCATGGAAGAAGGCCAAGGAACTGGGCGAGCATTCTGATGCACTGGACAGGAAGATCGGCACAGGGAAACTGGTCGAGGAGTGATATGGGACGGACGGCAATGAGACTTCTCCTTCCGGTGCTGTGCGCCACGCTGCTGTTCTCCTGCAAGGCCAAGGACGTGGTATCGGGCTCCGCACTTCCGGCCCTCACAGCACAGGAGATACTTGCAAGGTCGGCCCTCAACCGCCAGTTCGGTGAAATGAGTTCCAAGGTCAACATCAGCTATAAGGTGGGCGAGCAGGGCCAGAGCTTCAGTGCCCGTGTGCGAATGAAGCAGGACAGCATCATCTGGGTGAGCATCGCCCCGATGTTGGGCATCGAGATGGTGCGGGCCGTCATCACACCCGACAGCCTCAAGCTCCTCGACCGATTCGGGAAGCGTTTCTACATCGGCCCTTTCGACCGCCTTGACCAACTGCTGGGCGTGGATCTGAACTTCGCCATGCTGCAAGCACTCATCACGGGAAACAACATCGACCTTTACGCCATGGAACGCTACGAGTCGCGGCCCGATGCCGTGATGTATATGGTGCAGGTGGCCACCCCAACGCGCAGGGAACAGCGCAAAGGGGCGAACATGGTCTCCATCAATCAGCAGACGTGGTTGGAACCCCAGCATTTCACGGTGGCGCGTTCCCTTGTGGTGGCCGCAGACACCGGTTCATCGCTCGATGCCACCTATCGCAATCCGATGCCAATGGGCAAAGTTCATTTCCCGGAGCGCATGGCCTTTCGCATAGAAGGCAGGCAACAGGCGCAGGTGGACATGCAGTGGTTCAGGCCGCAGAGCGCATCAGGTCAGGATTTTCCATTCAGCGTTCCCGAAGGTTATGATGCGATCAAATAGGCATATCGTCCTTATGCTGGTGGTGCTGCTGATGCCCGCAGTGGTTTTCTCCCAGTCGAAGAACGACCTGGAGAAGCAGAAGCAGCAACTGATGCAGGATATCAAGTACACCAACAAACTGCTGCAGGACACTGAGAAGAACAAGAAGAAGACCCTCAACGAGCTGACGCTGATGAAGGCCAAGATCGACCAGCGGCAGAGCCTGATCAACACGGTATCGAGCCAGGCGAAACTGGTCGAGAAGCAGATAGGGGAGACACAGATGATAGTGGTGGCCTTGGAGAACGACCTCAAGAGCCTCAAGGAGGAATACGGCAAGATGCTCTATCACACCTACCGCAACAAGAACCAGTACGACCGATTGATGTTCATCCTTTCATCTGACGACATCAATCAGGCCTACAGGCGAATCAAATACTTCCAGCAATATGCCAAGCATCGGCAGCAACAGGCCGAGGCCATCGAGGCCGTGCAACGGACGCTCAATGCCCGAGGCGATGAACTGAGGTCGAAGAGACGGGAGTTCGCTGTGCTGGTGGAAGATACCGAACGGGAGAAACTCAAACTCTCCAGCGAGCGTGAGGATCGCGACAAGCTGGTTCACCACCTCCAGGACAAGGAGAAGGAGTTGCGTGCAGAACTGAAGAAGAAGGACCGCGAGGCGAAGAAATTGGAATCGGCCATTGCGCGCATCATCGAGGAGGAGATTCGCAAGGCCAAGGTCAAGGCAGAGAAGACCGACACCAAGGTCACCAAGTCGGGATTTGCCCTGACCCCCGAAGAGATGACGCTCTCCAACAGTTTTGTGGAGAACCGCGCCAAGCTGCCGTGGCCGTCAGAGCGGGGCGTCATCACCTCCACCTTCGGAGAGCATGCGCATCCCACGCTCCGCGACATCAAGACCGTGAACAACGGGATCGATATTTCCACCGAGGAGGGAACCAAGGCAAGGGCGGTATTCGAGGGAACGGTCTCTGCGGTCATTGCCATTCCGGGTGCCCACAAGGCGGTGATCATGCGGCATGGCGAATACCTCACGGTCTATTCCAACCTCGAGAACGTGGAGGTGAAGATGGGCGACAAGGTGGCGGTGAAGCAGCCCCTCGGCACGGTGGTCACCGACCGCGAGGAGAACCACACCCTGCTTCACTTCGAGCTTTGGAAAGGGGCTGAAAAGCAGAACCCCGCGCTATGGATTGCGAAGCAGAAATAAGTCGCTATTGCCGTTCCGGTGATGCGTATCAGCGCACAGGTGTTCTGATTCTCCCCGGAAGTGTGGAGCTGATTCCACACATTGTCGGAGCATAAGAGGAATCCCCAACTTATAGTGGTTCTCTTCAATGAATTGAAAAACAGGTTCTTGATATTGATATTGGGCTTGTGCCGATAGAAAGTGGCACGGTTTCCTCAATAGGGCCAGCAGTTCTAACCCTTAAAACTTGGAAATCATGAAAAAGCCAATTGCAAGTCTGATAGTGGCGATTGCCGCGGTGGTGTCGTTCACGGCCTGCGACAAGCAGGAAACCAATGATGGGATGGGCGGAGCTCTCACCGTGAAGATGACGGACGCTCCAGGCGATTACGCAGCCCTCAATGTGGAGATTGCCAAGGTGGATGTCTATTCCGAGAGCTCCGGATGGGTGACCATCAGCAATGAGTCGCGCATCGTCAATGTGCTGGAACTTACCAACGGGGCAGAGACCACGTTGGCCCACAGTTCAAGTCTGGAGGCCGGGGTCTATACCAAGGCAAAGGTGTTCTTCGGAACGGCCAATAGTGTTCAGATCCAGAGCGGTGGTCAATTCCACTCGTTGGATATGGGTGCCGAGGGTTCCGTGATCATTGATATCAATGCCGAGGTGCAGGCAGAGGCAGAGGCACAGGCCGCTGCCGAGGTGCTCCTCGACTTCAATGTGGCGCAATCTGTGGCTGAGGTCAATGGTGTGTTCACGCTTCATCCCACGGTCACTGAGATTGACGACCCCGAAACAGGCGTGAGCGGTCAGGTACACGGTGTGGCCATCGCAGCGGTGATCCTTTCCAGCGGCAACCTGAGCTACAGCGGCTACACCGATGCCAGCGGCAACTTCCTCATCCGTGGTCTGGCGGCCGGCACATACTCGCTGACCATCCAAGGCCAGTCCGATCTGAGCGCAGGTCTTGAGGGTGCTATCGGTGGCGGCATCGGACTCATAGGCGTGGCGCAGGGCGGAGCAAATGCCGGTGTTGGAGCACTGCTGACAGCCACTTATCCCAATGTGGTCATCGTAGAAGGTCAGATCGTCTCCATGGGGTCGATCACCCTCCAGTAATGAAAAGTCCCGTGGTCGGGTAGAAGGGGGAGCGCAGTGCTCCCCCTTCTTTGTGCTTAGATGAGTCCGTACTGGTTCATCTTGTTGTAGAGCGTCTTGCGGTCCACTTTCAAGCGTTTGGCCGTGTCGCTCTTGTTGAAATTGGTCTCGCGCAGCACCTGGAGGATGGCCTTCTTCTCCGCCTCCTCCACCACAGATTTCAGATCCACGATCGCTCCGTTGACTGTCGATTCGGGTTTCAGGCTTGCATGATTGCCGAATATGATCTCTGTAGGGATGCACTCCACACTGATCTCATCCGAATTGGCCAGCAGCACCGCCCGTTTCACCACATTCTTCAGCTCGCGGATGTTGCCATGCCAGTAATAGTTGCGCAGCTTCTCGTAAGTGATCTCATCCACGCGCTTCACCTGCTTGCCCAGCGATTCATTGGCCAGTTTGAGGAAATGGTCCACATAAATGGTGATGTCCTGTTTCCTTTCGCGCAGCGGGTCTATGATAATGGCGAATTCGTTCAGGCGATGGAAAAGGTCTTCCCTGAACCTGCCCTGCCTCACCGCCTCCTGCAGGTCCTCGTTGGTCGCCACAATGAGCCTCACGTCAATGTCGATATCTCTGTCGCCACCCACCTTGCGCACCTTGCGTTCCTGAAGCACACGTAGCAGTTTCACCTGATTCTCGTAGGTCAGATTGCCGATCTCGTCAAGGAAGAGCGTGCCACCGTTGGCCAGCTCGAACTGTCCCTTCTTGTCCTGCAATGCGCCAGTGAAAGCCCCTTTCACATGACCGAACAGCTCGCTGCCCGCAAGTTCTTCCGTTAGCGAGCCGCAGTCGATGGCCACGAATTGTTTCGCGCCCCTTTGGCTCCGCTCGTGGATGGCGTTCGCAACGAACTCCTTGCCCGTTCCGCTCTCGCCTTCAATGATCACGGTCATGTCGGTAGGAGCCACCAGTTCGATGTTCTTCAACATTCGCTTTGACTGCGGGCTGCTTCCCCACACATAGCCTGTCCCATTGGACTTCTCCTTCTTGGGAGGCTGTGAAGAGAGTCCACGCGAACTGAGCGCATCCTTCACCAGACTGAACATCTCCTGATGGTGGATGGGCTTGGTAATGTAATCCAGCGCGCCCAGCCTGATGCAGCGGATTGAGGTCTTCACATCCGCATAAGCGGTCATGATGATGATAGGCGTATCGGGTTGCAGGCGTTTCATTCTGGGGATGAGTTCGATACCGTCAAAGTCGGGCAGACGGTAGTCGCACAGCACCAGGCCGTATTCGGTCTTCTCCAGATGCTTGAGACCTGACGCTCCCGAATAGGCCTCATCGGTCTCAAATTTCTCCCGCTTCAAATAGTTGGAAAGCAGGCTGCACATCTCTGTGCTGTCGTCAATAATTAGAATGCGCTGGAGCATGAGTGGGGAATTTCTGTCGGGCAAACGTAGAGAAATTTCCACACACACGGGTTGACCAATAAATTCGACTGGAATATAAAGCGTTGAAATACAGCAGACAATGAATGGTTTCTCGCCTTGGCACACTTGTTCCTAACGTCTTGGCATCAGGAAATCGGAACAATCAAGTCTAACCCTTAAAAACTGGAAATCATGAAACAGGACATTCAAATGACCGTGATGGCATTCGCTGTGATAGCGGGGCTTTTCCTCTTCCAGCAATGCACCGAGACCGTATTCAAGAAAAAGCAGGCCGAGCAAAGGGCGATCACCGCAGAGGTGGCACTGCCCGCAGACCTTCCTGCGGAATGGACAGAGGACTGTCCTCCGGCCAAAAGCGAAGCTCTGAAAACCGCAGAGGCCGAGAAAGAAGGCATCAAAGCGGTGAACGCGGACTTCAAGCAGGCCTTCGGAACCCTTGGTGACCATATAGGCACACAATGGAACAAGATCGACAGGTCGGCCGTGGTCAACGACATGAAGGTGCAGGCCAATCAACTGGCAAGGCGCATCGACCGTTTGGAGAAAAAGATCACCAAGGATTATGGCGAACATCAGGCAAAGGCCGAGACGCTTCCATTGCGTCAGCTGCACAGTGATCTGCTCGATCAGATCGCAGCGGCAGAACAGGCTGATGCACGCGACTGGAGCGAAATGCGCGCAGACCAGCGGTTCTCCTTCAAATTCCTCCGCGATGACCTCCGCGATGAGCTTGCTCTGACAGAGGAACTTCTGGACGAAGGACTCCAGAATGGATCGGAACCGCAGCTGGCCTCCAGTGGCAAATGATCTGACCGATCGCGGGGCGGTGTCCGACAATGAGTAAAAGGCCACCGCCCCTGCATCGGGACAACACAAGTACTGACCAACAAAACCTGGAAATCATGATACCCTTGAGCAGAGTGACCGCCATGATGATAGTAGTAGGACTGCAGATGAGTTCCTGCGTATCGTCCAAGAAATACAACGAACTGCTGGGCACTTCAGAACGGTCGGAGAGGCGATATGAGAGCCTCCTTGAAGAGCACGGAAAGTTGCAACAGCACCACGAAGCAATGAAATTGGACAAGCTGACACTGGAGCAGGCCAATAGCGAAGTACTCGCTCGTAAGCAGCGCGAACTGGCCGAGAAGGAACTTGCCTTGGCCGATCAGGAGAAGGCACTGGAAGACCTCCGTGCCCTGCAACAGGCCCAACGCGATGCGATGGCCGCGCTGAGACAGGAGGTGTGCAGCGCACTCAAGTGTTTTTCTCCGGATGAGCTTCAGGTCGATGTGCGCGAGGGCAAACTCTATGTCTCCATGTCCGACAAGCTGCTGTTCCCTTCTGGCAGTGATGCGCTGAACGAGCGTGGGGCCATGGCCATCGAGATGCTGTCGGCCGTGCTGTCCAACAGCGATCTGGAGATCGTGGTGGAAGGCCACACGGACAATGTGCCGATCCACAGTGAACGCAACCGCGACAACTGGGATCTGAGCGTACACCGCGCCACCACCGTGACCCGACACATGATGGACAACGGTATCCAACCGGAGCGCATCATTGCAGGTGGCCGTGGGGAGCACAGGCCTGTGGCAGACAACAGCGTGGCCGATGGACGGAAGCTGAACCGCAGAACAGAGATCGTGCTCGCTCCGAAGCTCGACCGTCTGTGGAAGCTGACCGAAGACAATAGCAATGGCCGCACGGCAAGCAGATAAACCACCGCTCCACAGAGAGCGTCCAGATAGATAGAGTAGTGGAGGCCTGGACCGATGAAGGTCCGGGCCTCTGCGCTTTGAAGACCGGACGGCCCCCAGACCTCTTCTGCTCAGTTCTGACATCGAATGATCAATAGCGTTCGAATCGTGCATATTCTGTGGAGGAATTTCAACGCTGATGGGCAATGATTTCCACACAAATGAACAGTGCGAGGCAATATACATACATGTATCATATTGATAAACAGTTGAGTACGCCATGGAATCGGATGATGGCACGTTTCTTCTAAGTAGCGTGGCATGTCTAACCCTTAAAAACCGATCAGTCATGAAAACCTTTACCGACATAACCAAGATGACAGGGCTTATAGGCCCTCTGGTGGCATTGCTGCTTATGCCGGCAGTGTCGCAATCAGCGGTGTTCACCGCGACCAGCTCCGGTTCTTGGAGCAGTTCGGCCACTTGGGGTGGAATTGCTCCGGGCAACAACATCACGCTTGACCAGATCATCATCCCTGCGGGCATCCAAGTAATCATGGACGCTGATGTGATGGTGAATGGAGCACTCTCCAGTGTTCAGGTGGATGGTGCGCTTCAGGGCGGGGCATACGTCCTCACCGTGGTGAATGGCACTGTTACCGGCATCGGCCAGATGGTAGTCAGCCAACTGGTGCTGGGTGCATCAGCGAGCATGGCGTTCTCAGGTTCGGTCTCGGCCGGAAGCCTTGTTAACAATGGGGCAGCGCTGGCCTTGGCCGCTGCTGCCACTATTGAGGACGAGTTGCAGCTAAACGGTGGGGCAGTGATCATCGGCAGCGGTTCGCTGGCATTGGCAAGCGGCACCCAGATCATTGTGAACGGTGGCAGCATTTCGCTCAATGGTGGTGTGTTCCTCGCCACGCAGGGATACACTGTTGTCTATCAGGGCAGCAGCACTTCCATGGGCATCGAGGTGTCAGGTGCCGGTCTTTCGGGGATAGAGATCGCCCTCGCAAATCCATCTCAACAGATTTCCTTGAGCGGAGACCTGACGTTGGACGGAGACCTGACCATCAATCAGGGAGTGCTGGTAATCGGCAACAACTCGCTCACAGTGAACGGAATCCTTGACGTGTCAGGAGCGGGATCCCTGTCGGTCAGTGGATCGTCAGAGCTGTATGTGACAGCCAGTGGCATTGGCACCACCGATCTGAACTTCGGCTCGGGGTCCTCTACCATCGGCACCCTGTCTGTTGATCTGGGAGGCAGCGGACAGGCCCAGTTTCAGGGAGACCTGACCGTGCAGGACTCCTTCTCGCTGCAAGGCGGGCAGTTGAATCTGGGCAGCAGTTCGGCACTCACCCTCAACGGACAGGCGGCATTCGGTGCGGGCGCACAGCTGGGGGGCAATGGCAGTGCAGACCTCACCATCGCCACAGCCGGCAGTGTCAACGGGTCTGTCTCCTTTGCGGGCGGTTCGGCCACCATCGGTGACCTGACCATTGCCATCGACAACGGAGGTTCTGTGAGCCTTGGCTCAGACCTCGGTGTCAGCGGCACGCTAGGCCTCCAGAGCGGATTCATCGCCCTCGGTGCGGGCGACCTCAGCGTGAATGGCACCGTAAGCGGTGGCTCCTCCTCAAGCTATGTGGTCACCAGCGGACAGGGTTCTCTGATGCTGGATGTGGATGCCGGTGCTTCGGGCAGTTTCTATCCCGTGGGCACTGATGTACACTTCAGCCCTGTGACACTCGCACAGGCGGCAGGCAGTGCATCGGGCATGTTCGGTGTAAGCGCGATGGCAGGTGTGCTTGCCTACGGATCCACAGGTGTGAACATGGCCGACTTCACCAGCGTGGTCAACACCTCTTGGATGGTGATGGCAGAGGCCAGCGCCAGTGCCGACATCGACCTGACCATGACCGTGGAGTGGGCCGCACAGCAGGCCGTGAACAGCTTCAACGCTGGTCAGGCCTACATCAGCCACTATGTGAACAGTGCATGGGATGTGAGTGCAGGTGCGGAGGCAACAGTGAATGCCGAGGGCCGATTCGAGTTGAGCCGTGAAGGCATCTCCTCGCTGAGTCCGTTCGCGGTGTTCGACAACAACACGGCCGTGGGCATCGAGGCACGGGAGACCATCTCTTTCAGCTTCTATCCCAATCCGACAGTGGATGTGGTCAACTATACATTGACCGGAAATTCAGGGGCCACCCACATCCAGTTGTTCGATGCCACCGGCAAGCTCATCATGGCAAGGAGCGAGGCGGGCAGCCGAGGAACCATCGACCTGCAAGGACTGCCCATTGGCATCTACACGGTAAGGATCATTGACAGTGAGCAGACGCGCATCGAGCGCATAGTCAGACAGTGATAATTCCGGAAGGGGATGCTCCGTCATTCCGTTCGCTCAATGGAGCTCCCCTTCCACTTTTTCTAACCTTTAACAACTGGAAATCATGAAACAGGCGGCACCATTTCAGCAAACAGAACCCGAACGACTCTTAGACTACATGGTCATGGAAAGAAAGATCAAGATTTTCGTGGTTGAGGACTCCGACATCTATCGCGAGCTCATCTCCAGTTTCATCTACACGATGGACAGGGGCTATCTCTCGCCTCAGGAAAGCAATTTCGATATCCGTTCCTTCAGCACGGGCGAGCACTGCATCGGTGAGATGGGCGAGAGGCCCGACATCGTGGTGCTGGACTATCATCTGGACGGCTACAAGAACCACCCCGACTGCATGGACGGGCTGGATACCTTGAAGTTGATCAAGCATTACAGCCCAAGCACCCACGTAGTGGTCATCACCGCTGACCGCGACACCACCCTTGCCAACGAGTTCATTGTCAACGGAGCATCTGATTACGTTTCCAAGGAGCCTGGCGTGCGTGAGAAGTTGCAGCATTCTGTGGCAAGGCTCATCCGCATCGTCAGGAGGGAGCTCAAGGAATATAGGGATCTCGGAAACGCTGAGTGACTGCTCTCTTCTCCCCAAGGAACCTTTCCAATGACCACGGTGACCACTGTGCAATGGGGGCGGACAGATGTCCGCTTACATGTCTCCCCTTGACCACAGACTTTTTAGCTTGATTCTCAATACGAAAGGGTTGAAAAATGAGAACCATTGTCATCTGTATCTTCATGGTCGCACTGATGCTGTCAGACACCGATGGCCACGCTCAGAACAAGGCGTGGACCAAGGACGGCAAGGTGCTCTCGTTGGGTTTCGGTCTCAGCCGGTTCTACCATATCGATGAACGTTTCGGCCCTGGGGCTCCCCGTCCCGGACGGGTACACTTGCCCAGCTCGGGACAGTTCAACTTCCTTATGGAGTTCGGGATTCACCAGTATGTGGGTCTGGGGTTCACAACTGGAATCGGTGGCAGGGCAGCTCTCCCTTTCGGCTATCTTGGTGAGGTGAACTTCCCCATCGGCATGGTGACGAACTTCCATTTCTACCAGCTCATCGCAGACCGCACGGAAAAGAACATCCATGCCGAACAGCTCGATATTTATGCAGGGTTGAGTCTTGGTAGCGGGTTTGCCCTCGCCTATTACAACAACGAGGATGTGCGTGTTGTGCCGATGGCATGGGGCGGCCCTCATGCCGGCATCCGCTGGTATTTCGCCCCACGTGTCGCCTTGAACGCTGAAGTAGGATTTGGCAAGAGCATCGTCAACGCGGGATTCTCGTTCAAACTATGACCCAGGCAGGGACTGCAATCGAATAAAAAACCATGACTGTCCTTCCCAAAACCACGACTGTTCTTCCCAAAACCACGACCGTTCTTCCCAATACCACGACTGTTCTTCCCAAAACCACGACTGTTTTTGCCAAGAACACAGGTGTTTTTGCCAAAACTATGGGTGTGCTTGCCAAGACCACTGGTGTTCTTCCCAAGACCACGACTGTCATGGCCGAGAACATGGCACATTCCCATGGCATTTGCCGCACGAAGGAAAAACGTAGCTTCGCTCTGCATGATTCGGACATGGAGTATCCACAACCAATACCAGGGAACATTTGGAACAGGTGATAGATTTCTTCAGACAATTGCTGCGATCGGACCAGTTCATGCCCCGATGGGTGTGTGGCGAATGGACTCCTGTTCACGGCTGGCTCTACATCATATCAGATGTGGTCATATTTCTCGCCTACATGGTCATTCCGTTCGCGATGGTCTATTTTGTCAGAAAAAGGTGGGATGACCTGCCCTTCCGCCATGTGTTCTGGCTTTTCATCGCTTTCATTGCGCTCTGCGGCACATCGCATCTGGTCGATGCCATCATCTTCTATGTGCCGCTTTACCGTTTCAATGCGCTGGTGCTGGTGGCCACTGCCATCGTGTCGGTGATCACGGTGGGCAGTATGTTGAAGGTGATTCCGGAAGCGTTGAGATACAAGAGTCCATCAGATTTACAGAGCATCGTGGCAGAGAAGACGGCCGAGCTGGAACATCAGAAGACCGTGCTATCTGAAGTGAACGGCCGACTGGAGCGCGAAATACAGGAGAACCTCCGCTCGCAGCGCGACATGGCAAGACTTGCGGCCATCGTCCGTGCCTCGGATGACGCCATTGTTTCCCTCACCACCGAAGGCATCATCACCAGTTGGAACGATGCTGCCGTGCGCATGTACGGCTACACGGCCGAAGAGGCCATCGGATGCAGCATTGCCATGCTCAGCCTTGAAGATGACCGCTTGGAATTGGAACAGGCACTTGCCAAACTGCGCGAGGGCCAGTCCATAGACCACTTCGAGACCCCGCGAGTGAGGAAGGACGGAGGTCTTATCCATGTTTCGGTCACCTATTCCCCGCTTCGCGATGAGCAAGGGGAAGTGACCGGGATCTCAGGCATCGGGCGCGACATCACTGATGAAAGAAGGGCCGCAGACGAACAGAAGCACCTGATGCGCGAATTGGAACGCGCCAACAAGGAGCTGGAGGACTTCGCCTACATCACCTCACACGACCTGAAGGCTCCGCTGCGGGCCATCGGTTCCCTCACCGACTGGATACAGAGCGACAACCACGAGAAGCTGGGCGATGAGGGCAAGCAGTATCTCAAGCTGCTCAAGAACCGCGTCCACAGGATGAACGAGCTCATTGAAGGCATCCTCGGATATTCGCGGGTGGGCCGGGCAAAGGGAAGGTCTGAGCAGGTGGACATGAACACCCTCATGCAGGAAGTGATGGAGCTGGTCCATGTTCCAGACCACATCAAAGTGACCGTTCAGGAAGGACTGCCCGCGCTGATGACACAGAAGACCTACCCTGTGCAGGTGTTCGAGAACCTCATCAGCAATGCTGTCAAATACTGCGACAAGGAGGTCGGAACGGTGGAGGTCGGTGTGGATGAATTGCCACGGTTCTGGAAATTCCATGTCAGAGACAATGGTGTGGGCATCAATCCGCTCTATCACGAGCGCATCTTTGAGATATTCCAAACCTTGAAGTCGCGCGATGAGGTGGAGGGAACGGGCATCGGTCTGACCATCGTCAAGAAAATTGTTACCCATGTAGGTGGCGAAATTTGGTTGGAATCGGAACCGGGACAGGGCAGCACATTCTATTTCACCTGGCCCAAGCACTGATGGAGCATTTTGAAAAACATCCCGAACGCGAGGAGCTTGCTTCAGAGGTGGTGCGGCAGAAGCTGCACACGGCTGAGAGCTACTCGGCCATTGTGCGTATGGCTGTGGTCATCATCAACTCGGTGGCGTTCGTTTTCCTGATCGACAAGGCGCAGACCATCCCGTGGCTTGCCTGGCCGATCATGGTCTCATCGCTCATTTACAGCATCTATGTCGCCATCTGGGAACCGTTCAAAAAGTATCCGATCAAACGCACCAGCTACCTCACTTCAGCTGCCGATTCGATCTTCATACTGCTGTGGATCATCGCCACAGGCATGTCAGGCTCGCCCTTCTTTCTGCTGTGGTACATCTCCATCATCGCCTTCGCGCAGCGGTTCACCTTCAGGGCCACGCTGCTCACATCGGTGGCCTACGCTGCAGCCTATATGACCGTGCTGAGGATAGATATCGGCTACATCACCTCGGCCGACATGTTCCTCCGCGTGCTTTATATCCCAGTTGCAGGAGTGTTGGCGGCCTTCTTCTCGCGCGAGTTCGAGGCGCAGGTGGGCGACAAGCTGCGGGCCATGCGGTCCGAGGACAAGGCCCTGAGTGCGAAACGCAAGCAGAAGGAACTGCTTACGGAACTTCAGGCCATCCGTGACGGGCTGGAGCATACCGTGCAGGAGCGCACCTTTGAACTGCGTTCGCTCAACACCGACCTGAGGCGCGAAATGACCGAAAAGGAGGCTGCTCAGCGCGCACAGCGGCAGATGGTGGAAAGCCTCAGCCGCATCAATGCCGAGCTGGAGAGTTTCGCCTACGTCACCTCGCACGACCTCAAGACCCCCCTGCGCGGCATCGCCACCATAGCCGACTGGCTGCTGGAGGACTATGCCGACCGCCTTGACGAAGCAGGTCGCGACAACCTCATATTGATGAAGAAACGCGTGCAGCGGATGAACGACCTCATTGACGGAATCCTGCGCTATTCCCGCGCGGGCCGTGCCAGCGATGAGACCGAACCCATAGATGTCGTTGCCCTCGTCCATGACTGCATCAGCGTGATGCACGTACCGGAAACCACGGCCATCACCGTGGGCGGTGAATTCCCGACCATCACGGCCAACCGCACACTCCTGCTTCAGGTGATCGAGAACCTGCTGGGCAATGCGGTGAAATATGCCGACCCGGTGCAAGGCGATGTGCGCATCACAGGCACCGCATCGGCCGAGGGATGGGAGATCGCGGTGTTCAACAATGGCCCGGGCATTCCGATTGAGTACCACGACCGCATCTTCGAGATATTCCAGACGCTGCACAACGGAGATGATGCGCAGAGCACGGGCGTTGGACTCACCATCGTGAAGAAGGTGATCGCTGCGTGGGGCGGTTCCGTCAGGGTGGATTCGGACGGGACCAACGGTGGCACCACATTCACATTCACCATTCCGGGCAGCATGCTGTTGAAAGACGATTCAAAGACCGATGGAAAGCGACCCAAAGCGAAGGTGTAATAGGGCAGAGGCCCAAATTGATATGACCATTGACACATTTTTTATTTTTGAATCCATGAATCTACATTGACGGAAGCATGACGAAGCACGATGAACAACTCCTGACCACGCTCAAACCCTCGTTCACAGAGCGGGAACTGACGCAGATGCAGTGCTATTTTGACGTGACCACCAAGCACAACTCTGCGATGCGCGCCTACTTCGAGGAGAAATTGGCGGTCCATCCCGTCTATGGCCCACTCATGGCCATGCAGACCTATGAACAGCGACAGGCCCGCAACGCATATACGGACGAGCTGACCCGCAAGGCACTGTTCGAGGGCGAGTGGGAACCCCTCACCAATGACCTTATCATGCAAGGCATCACATACGCCAAGGTGGGCATGGAGTTCAATGCGTGGTATGAGGTGGTGGCCATGGTAAAGGATTATCTCCTGCCCGTGATCGTGACCGAATTCGAGGGCGACCTCCAAAAGCTGCTGGACGCGCTGGCAGGGCTGGGACGCTACATGGATTTTGCCCTACAGGCCATTGCAGAGTCCTACTTCATTGAGAAACGTGCCATCATTGAAGAGCAACGGGCAAGACAGGAAGTGCTGATCCGCGACCTGGAGAGCTTCGCTTATGTGGTGTCGCACGACTTGAAATCACCGCTCCGGGGCATCTCCAAGCTGGCCGAGTGGCTCGTGGCCGACTATCACGACAAGCTGGACGAGGAGGGACGAACAAGCCTGCGCCTGCTCACATCGCGTGTGCAGCGGATGGACAGCCTCATTGACGGCATTCTCGAATACTCCCGCCTTGGCCGTCAGGAGAGGTCAATGACCAATGTGGATCTGAACGAACTGCTGCGGGACATCATCGATATGCATTCCGACAACGGGCATGTGCGCATCGCGGTCAACGGAACCATGCCTTCCATCCGCAACGACAGGGCCAAGCTGGGGCAGGTGTTCTCCAACCTCATCAGCAACGCCATCAAACACAACGACAAGGAGAAGATCGACATCGAAGTGAACTGCGAGGACCGTGGCGACCGCTTCGCGTTCAGCATCACGGACAACGGCCCGGGCATCGACCCCGAATATCACGAGCGGGTGTTCGGAATGTTTCAGACCCTGCAGCCCAAGGACGAGCGTGAGAGCACGGGCATCGGGCTGCCCATCGTCAAGCGCATCGTGGAGGACAATGGTGGCAATATCTCCCTCAATTCAGAATCGGGCAGAGGGGCAACCTTTACTTTCACCATCCCGAAACAGACTCCGGAGAATTGATCCATCAGCATTTGAAAAACCGATCAACGAAGAAAACTGATACAATGAAAAACTACGAACCTGTCCTGTTGGTGGAAGATGATGTGGTGGATGCCATGACAGTGAGCCGCTCATTCCGCGAGCTGAGCATCCTGAATGAGGTGATACACCGCATCAACGGTGTGGAGGCGCTCGAATACCTGAAAGACACCGACCGGCTGCCATGCCTCATCCTGCTCGACATCAACATGCCCAAGATGAACGGCATCGAGTTCCTCGAAAGGGTGAAGCGGTCTGAGGGGCATCGCAGGATTCCCGTGGTGGTGCTCACCACCAGCAATGACGATCGCGACAAGTTGGAGGCCTACAACCTCGGAGTGGCCGGCTACATGCTCAAGCCTGTGGACTACCGTCAGT
>JAIPBJ010000032.1 GCA_021739625.1 Flavobacteriales bacterium
CCTCGGCTGCTGCTTTGGCTGCTGCCGCATCCTGTTCCTTACGGATACGCACCTCCTCGGCCGCCTTGGCCTGTGCCGCCTTTTCTTCAGCTGCCTTGGCCGCTACCACCTCCTGTTCCTTACGGATGCGGGTCTCCTCGGCCGCCTTGGCCTGTGCTGCTTTCTCCTGTTCAGCTGCCTTGGTCGCTGCAATCTCCTGCTCCTTGCGGATGCGGGCCTCTTCGGCCGCCTTAGCCTGTGCTGCTTTCTCCTGTTCAGCTGCCTCGGTCGCAGCAATCTGCTGCTCATTTCGGATGCGGGCCTCTTCGGCCGCTTTGGCTGCTGCGGCTGCCTGCTTCTCCTGTTCCAAACGCTTGGCCTCGGCCATGGCCTGGGCCTGGGCATCCTGACGCTGCTTTGCCTCTTGCGCAAGTCGGTCTGCCTCCGCCTTCTGAGCTTTCCTCTCTTCCTCTGCCTTGTCCTTGCTGATCTGTTCCAGTTGCTTGTAGATCACCTCCTCTGCTTTCTGGAACTCCATGGAATAGTCAAGGTCGTAGTCAAACTCCCTCATCCGCTCACTGTATTCGATCTTGGCGACCGGATTCACAAAAATGGCCTTGTCCAACCCTTCCACGTCCGGAAAGAGATCCACAAGAAAATCGAACGTCCATACCAACTGTTCATTTTCTGGAACAGTGGTGTTGAAGGAGATTCGCTTAGTGACATATCCTGTCTTGTAGAACTCAATGATATACTGAGCATTGACATCAATGGGAATAGAGAACTTACCGCTGGAAGGGGTGGAGAACGATTTGTCTGTGCGCCCATCCTTCGAGAGTGTTATCTTCACTCCTTCAAGATTCTTTCGCGCTTCTTTCACCCCTCCAGAGATGGCCACATGCCGGTTCTGGCCAACAGCGGTGGCCAAGCCCACGGCCAATAGTATCAACGTGGCGAACCAGACCTTTGCACTATGATGCGTAGATAATCTCAAACTCTTGTTATACGTTTCTTTAATGCGGTGCATTGATACCCCAAGGGCAAAATTTTGTTTCACTTTTGGTCGCACAAAACTCAGCAAATGGACGCATTATTCCCAACTCCCCATCCCCATCATTTCAGCTACTGGGAATTAGAGCGATACTTTGCCGACATAGACCTGTTGGTGGTGGGCAGTGGCATTGTGGGACTGACCACCGCCATCTATTGCAAACAAAGGGAACCGGGACTCAGGGTCACTGTTGTGGAGCGGGGTGTGCTGCCATCGGGAGCAAGCACAAAGAACGCTGGATTCGCCTGTTTCGGGAGCCTTGGTGAGCTGTTGGCCGATTCGCGACAGCAGCCTATGGATGCGGTATTCCAGCGTGCGGAGGACCGCCTTCAAGGTCTTGTCATGCTTCGTTCACTGTTGGGCGATGAGGCAATCGGCTATGATGCGTGCGGTGGTTACGAGCTATTCACAAATGAACAGGAGGAATTGTTTGAGGCAAGTATGGCCTTGCTGAAGGTTGCCAATGAACGATTTGGAACTTTTACGGGTTTCCGAGAAACCTACCTCCCCGATCATGAGGCATCGGGCAGGTTCGGGCTCAAAGGAGCAAACCACATGATACTGAACCGAGGCGAAGGGGCCATTGACACTGGGCGCATGATGCAGTCGCTCATATCAAAAGCAAGGGAAACAGGCATAGAGGTGATGACAGGAATCGGCATCAGCTCCTTGGAAGACCTCGGCCAAAGTGTTGATGTGATGCTTGATAGCGGCCATTCGCTGCGGGTGAAGCGAGTGCATGTGGCCACCAATGGATTCGCACGTCAACTACTACCTGAGCTGGACGTGAGTCCGGCACGGGCCCAAGTGCTCATCACATCTCCGATAGAAGGACTGAAGTTGAAGGGCACATTTCATTTGGAAGAAGGCTTTTACTATTTCAGAAACGTGGGGAACAGGGTGCTGTTGGGCGGTGGACGCAATCTTGACATTGTTGGGGAGACCACAGCAGAGGCCGGGCTTTCGCGGCAGATTCAGGTGAAGTTGGACGACCTGCTGGCAACCATGATACTGCCAGATACGCACCATGTCGTTGCGCATCGCTGGTCTGGGGTCATGGGAGTGGGCGGGACCAAAGACCCCATCATCTGTCACCTGTCAGCCCGCATAAGCTGTGCCGTCCGCATGGGCGGCATGGGCGTGGCCCTCGGCACGTTAGTGGGGAAACGGTCGGCAGAGATGATTCTCGGCTGACCCGACTACAATTGCCAAACGGACATTGCCCGTTCATGGCGCGAATCGAATGCCGATCAGGCCTTCACCTCATCGCGCTCATATCTATGTATGAACCGCCTGAGGTCGGCCTCAGGTTCTATCTCTCCTCCAGCATAGATGTGATTCACGAGCTGCCTGGCAAAATAAGGGGCCAACATGACTCCCTTGGAACCCATTCCATTGAACAGGACAATGTTCGGATTCTCAGGATGTCTTCCGACAAGTGGTCTTCGATCGGCCACATTCGGTCTGATCGCGGCCTGTTGTCCGATCACCTCCATATTGACATCCAAGGCCTTGCCTACCCTTGAAACAAGTTCTTCACGGGCAGCAACGGTAGGGTCTTCATTCAGGTCGTGCCATTCGTAAGTGGCCCCCAGTCGGAAGATATTCTTCTCGCGACAGGGGAACATGAAGAACTGCTGATTGTAGATATGGTCGGGCGCGAGCTGAGGTGCCACCTTTACAGAAAGCATCTGTCCTTTGGTAGGACGCATCGGCAACCATGAGAAGAACGGATTTTCTGAAATGTGCCTGCCTTCGCAGAATATTACCCGGTCGGCCACGACATCCCCATAAACCATGGTATTTCCTCTGTCCTCCAGCACGAAGTGGTCAAATCGGTTTTCCAGCAGCGAACCGATGTGTCGCAAGTACTCCCTATAGGCTTTGATCAGCACATCCGTTTCCACAAATCCACCATTGCGTATCGTGACAGATCCCAACACGTTGACGTTGAACGGCCCCGCAGGGCGGCCCATGACCAATTTTTCGGCATAAGGGGACAGTCTGCCCTCGTCAATGGCCGTCTGCCATTCAGTCAGTTCCTGCTCAGAGCTTACGGGTTTGAGAATCGGAAAATCATGATGCAGGAACGACACATTCAGCAAGGTCTCCAGTTCTCGATAGGTATCCACCAGAATTGGGAACAACGCATCAACCTTCCAGCTTTTCACCTTCCGCTTGATGCCTACCGGATTGTAAATGCCACCGGCAATGATCGAGGAAGTTTGTGCGGGACAGGGGTCGATGACCACGAACGGCCTTCCTTGCCGCTGCAACTGATGACAGAGATTGATGCCGGCAATGCCCAGACCGACAATCAGGTTCTCAGTGCGCATGGCTACTGCTGCGGATAGAGCTTCAATGCGCGCTCCACTGCATCAAAGGCATTGACAACTCCTCCGGTCGCACTGATCTTGTTCATACCGACAAGTTTGGTGGGATTGTAGCTGGGGTCGGGTGTCAACACCTTCAGTTTTGGATAGGTGCGCGAGGTGGCGATCAACAGGTCACGCAGTTGTACGGCAGTAATCCCAGGGAAGTATGACTTGATGAGCGCTGCCACACCTGAGACCACCGGAGCGGCCATGCTTGTGCCATCTTCGAACTCATAGACATTACCCGGCTTGGTGGACCAGATGCGTGCACCCGGGGCAAAGAGGTCCACCTGTTTCTTGCCATAATTGGAGAATACGGCAATGAACTTGTCATCGCCAGTGTGAGTGGTTGCACCGACAGTGAGCCAAGTGGCGCATGGATTTTTTTGAAACCCATAGCGGGGGTGAGGGAAATTGGGCGTCCTGTCAAGGTTGTTGGCGTCATTTCCGGCCGCGTGAACCATCAACACCCCTTTCTCCTCTGCGTGACGGATAGCTGCATGCACAGCTTCCGTGCTTGGTGAATAACCTTTTCCGAAGCTCATGTTGATGATCTGAGCACCATTGTCGGCAGCATAGCGAATGGCGTTGGCGATGTCCTTGTCGAACTCATCACCGTTGGGCACCGCGCGCAACACCATCAATTCAACATCGGGGGCGATGCCGTCCATTCCTTTGCCATTGCCTTTCACCGCGCCAACGATCCCGGACACGTGTGTTCCGTGATCGGCCTGCTCTATCCAGACCTGACCATTGCCATAGAATTGCTCTGAGGTCTTCAGATAGTCATCACCGATGACCGCCCGGTCATCGTACTGCGGATTGTAGTGATACAGCAACTGGTGGTTGAAGTATTCATAGTACTTCTCAAGCTCCTTCTTATTGAAGTTGGGATCGGCCAGCACTCCTGCCAAAATGCCCTTGAACATCTGTTCGCTCTCCTGAGCATTCCACGCCATGAGCGCTTCCAGAGTATATCCCGCGCCCAAGGCAGCAGTGGCCACACTGTCGGCCTTATTGAAAATGGTGACGAACGCCTCCAACTGCACAAACTGTGCTTGCGCTTCGGCCCGCTTCTCTTCTATCTGCGACTTTACTTCTGTGAACAGGGCATAGTCCACCTTGTCTTCCTTGGACACTGCCTTGGCATTCTCAATCTGCGCGAATCGCGGGGCAAGTTTGCGATAGATGCGGGTCATTTCCAAGTTGGCATGGATGAGGTTGACCCCGGCAGCATTGCCCATGAAGTTCCATCCATGGATGTCATCGACATAGCCATTGCCATCGTCATCGATACCGTTGCCGGGAATCTCGCCCTTGTTCACCCAGATGTTCGCTTTCAGATCCTCGTGCTCCACATCCACACCACTGTCAATGATGGCCACGCGCACCTTGGTGGGCTTCCGGCCCGTGAGCAGTCCCAACGCTTTTTCGGAGCTGACGCCATAATAGCCTTCGGCCGCGTCCTTGGTGTGCCACTGCTTCAGCTCGTCCTGAGCTATGGCAATCGTGCTGAGTGACAGCAAAAGTGCGGTCACAAATAATTTTGATTGAATTCTGAAAGTCATGAGGTCATGGGTTAGTAAGGGTGCGCAAGTTAGCTTCCTGATGAAAGACATGCCGAGAATTACTGACTGATTCTTCCAAAAAATGCCAGAACAGGCCGATCGGGAGGTGCTCCACCCTATCGGCCTGTTCTGGCCCTCATCAACAGTCAATGCGTCACTTGCTCAGAACAAGTTTCCGGCTCAGGTTCATTTTCTCGCCATTCACCGAAAGGATATAGATGCCTGCAGGCAGGGACCGTGTATCAATCTCCGTTGTCAATGCCCCATCGATCTGCATGGCCTTCGACCACACTTTTCTGCCAAGTGCATCGGACAGCGTCATCTGAGCAAGATCCCGCTGAGCCGTCTCCATGCGCACGGTGAAGTTGTCAGAAGATGGATTGGGATAGACGTTCAGCACTACACCTCCAGCTTCATTAAGCCCCACGGGAGCGGTGTTGCATCCATACATCATCATGTCATCGAGCAAAAGGACGAACATGTCAAGCGCGTTGTGATGGAATCCGATGTAGACCTGTTGGCCTGCATAGGTTCCGGCCGACAGGTTGACAGACCGTGAACCCCAGGCCGTTTCGCTGGCGGTCGAAGCATCGTTGCTCGGCAGGTTGAACAGCACTGTGCCTCCCGTGAAATTGGCGACTGCTGTGCCTGTGTAGTTCAACATCACCCTGTATCCATCACGGTAGTCCATGTCCATGAAAGAATGCTTCCACTCCAAATCGGCACCGTCAGAAGGAATGGTGATCGGGCCGAAGGTTATCCAGTTGTCGGCAGGAATGGAAGTATTGGTATGCCAAGAGGTCGCTCCCCACGACCAGTTGGTGTCCAAAGGGGCCACCTCTTCATAGAAAGAAAGCCAGCCTGACGTGTAACCTGCATCTGCGAGGGTGGTTGCCACTGCTGCCTGATCGTTGTCGATGAGGGAAGCCGTGAAGGTGGGTTCGTCCGTTGCATTGATCACAGCGATGAACTGTCCATCAAGATAGACCAAGGTGTCGCAGGTCGTGGACCCGCCTCCTCCCTGGGTAACGGTGATGTAATTGACCTTGGTCTCCACATCAGAACCAGAACCATTGGAAGCTGTGAGCGAAACCGTGTACTGGCCAGGTGCTGCATAAGAGCGCACAGGGTTCTGGGCAGATGATGTCGCACCTCCGTCACCGAAATTCCAACTCCATGTTGTCGGGCTATTGGTGCTCAGGTCGGTGAAACTCACGTTCACACCTACGGGCACAGTAGTGGGACTTCCCACAAAATCAGCAACAGGGGCACTTCCCTGCTGGCCAGCACAGCCATTGGACGTGACAAGACTTGCCCGCCCCGCTTGCGCATTGGGCCATGAAGCACTGTAGGTGGTGCTGAGAATGGAGTTCATATAGGCCGACTGTTGCGAAGTGAACATGGTGGGACAGGACGCATAGTCCATGAAATTCTCCACATTGTCAAGACTTCCGCACGACTGTGTTGTCAATGGACAATAGTTGTCCTGCCAACTCCCGAAATTGGGGCCGTCACAGTTCGGTGTGTCCGTAAACCCATCATCGTCCGAGCAGCTTTCGAAATCCGCTCCCCACGTATGGTTCAGTCCCATGTAGTGGCCTGTCTCGTGCGAGAGGGTGGTCTCGCCACCGCCCACGACCTGATAGGCGAGCACAGTGCCGTCAATGGCCTCGAACTGCGAGCCATAGGAAGGAAGATAGGCAAATCCTGCAGTGCCTCCCTGATTCGGGTCGAATCCGATATCGCATACCCATACATTATAATAGGAGCCGAACGGCCATGGATTCTTTCCCCCTGTTGAGCTTGACTTCATATCATTGTCAACAGCGAAACTGGTCACACTGGTCTGTGTCCGGGTGATGCCGGTAGTCGGATTTCCCTGCGGATCTGTGGTGGCCAGACAGAACTGAATCTGCGGGTTGACCGCCACATTCTGGAACTGAGTCACCTGCGTGCTGAGATATGCATTGCTGAAATCAGCATTCAACCTGTTCAACTGCTGCTGGATGACGGCATCGCTGACGTTCTCTTGTGATGTGTTCCATACCACATGGAAAACGATAGGTATGGTGCGCACTCCACCACGGTATTGACCGATGGTCGGGTCCTCGGCCAATTGCCGCAACATCTGCTGGCGCGCCTCTTCGGCCCGCAGTGAGTAGCCCGGATACTCGCTGTCAAGAAAATCACGGTAGAGATTCTGCCCGCACCAGTTGCGGTCCTGCGCCATGGTCTGCCCAACGGCCAGAACCGTTATAGCAATCAGAATTTTGTAGACTTTGTTCATGAACATTGTTTGTATGAGTTTGAATGGCGGTCAAAAATATGAGGCAATCCAATGTTGCGGCTACTGTGAATGGATTTTATTCAATGATGCTATCGGCCGCAAACTCAGCCATCTATGCAAGTGTTGCGACAAAATTCATATACCGCGTAACGTTTATGTACGTGATTCCCTTAGTTGTCTGCGTATATTTGCACCGAACTAAAAACCATAAATACATGCTTGTAGAAACCGATCTTTTCGAACACATTGAAGTGCTGCGTGGGCTGCCTATCGAGCAGCAGGACTTTTTAGGCCGTTACGCCCAGCACAGGTCTTACGGCAAAAATTCCTTCATCTATCAACCCGGTGAAGCTGCTGATTGGGTGTATTTCGTAGTGGAAGGAGTTGTGAGGAACGGCACCGTCAGCAATGAGGGTCGCGAGATTGTGAAGAATCTTGTTTATCCGGGTGAGATGTTCGGTGAATTGGGCATCTCTGGAATAATGGAGCGTCCTGATTTTGCTGCAACCTTCAAAGCAGGTGCGGAAGTAATGCGTCTCCCTCTTGATGCACTGAGAGAACTCATCTCCCGCAATCCTGAAGTCGGTCAGCGCATGATCGCCAAACTGGGAGAGCGCATCTCACGCTCCGAGAAGCGTTTGGAGGAATTGGTGTTCCATGATGCCCGTACCCGTATCATCGACTTTATCAAAGAGCAGGCAGGCCGCAGTGGTGTGATGTTCGGAGATGAGACACTGGTGAATCACGGCTTCACCCATCAGGACATGGCCAATATCACGGGCACGTCCCGTCAATTGGTGACCATCGTGTTGAACGAACTGAAGAAGAAGAAACTCATCAACTTCGACCGCACCAGTATCCTTGTGCGCAACATGAAGGCGTTGGCCTGAGTCAAATAAAGGTTTCCGGTGCGAATGACAAACGGCCCTGTCCTATTTGGACGGGGCCGTTCTCGTTGGGCACAAGGCCGATTCCATTGTCCACGGGCTGGACAGGTCAAAGCCGAGGTCGCTAAAACTCACTCTTCGCGTGGAATCTCACCTTGGGGTATTGTTCCTGTGCCATTTGCAACGCCCAGGCACTGTCGGCCAGGAAAACCGGTTGGCCTTCCTTGTCCTCGGCCATATTGTTCAGCTTCATATCAACAAAGCGGGCCAATTCCGCATCGTCATCACTGTCCAACCACATGGCTCGGCTCAACGCCACGGCCTCATAGCGGCACTTGGCCCCATATTCATGCTCCAATCTGTGCTGAATGACCTCGAACTGAAGCGCGCCCACACAGCCGATCACCCTCCTGCCGTTGGCCTTCTTGATGAACATCTGGGCCACACCTTCGTCCATCAGCATCTCCAGACCTTTCTGAAATTGCTTGGTCTTCATTGGGTCGGCATTCTCCACATAGCGGAACATCTCCGGTGAAAAGCTTGGGATTCCTTTGAAGTGAAGCTGTTCGCCATCGCTCAAGGCATCACCGATCTTGAAATTCCCAGTGTCGTGCAGGCCCACGATGTCGCCCGGATACGCCTCATCAATGACCTCCTTCTTCTCTGCCATGAATGATGTAGGGCTGCTGAATCTCAGTTGTTTGCCCAACCGCACATGTGTGTAATTAAAATTGCGCTCAAACCTGCCCGAGGTGATCCGCAGGAAAGCGATCCGGTTGCGGTGATTGGGATCTATGTTGGCATGTATCTTGAAAACAAAACCGGAGAAACGCGGATCCAACGGCTTGATTGTGCGCTCCTCGGTCTCCATGGGCCTTGGCGATGGGGCTATCTGAACGAAGCAGTCCAACATCTCGCGCACACCGAAATTGTTGAGAGCACTTCCGCAGAAGACCGGGGCCACTTTGGCATCACGGTAATCCTGAAGATTGAAATCAGGATAGACGCCATTGACCAGTTCAACCTCTTCACGTAATTGGGCAGCTGCCTTCTCGCCCACTATCTCATCAATCCTCCGATCGTGGATGTCTGGAATGTCAAGCGAATCCACCACCCGCTGCTTGTCTGATGGACTGAAAAGACTGAGATTGCTCTCATAGAGATTGTAAACCCCTTGGAACCGTTCTCCCATTCCGATGGGCCAGGTAAGCGGCCGCACCTTGATCTTCAGTTTCTGCTCCACTTCGTCCAACAGGTCGAACACCTCCTGCCCTTCACGGTCCATCTTGTTGATGAAGACAATGACAGGGGTATTCCTCATACGGCACACCTCGGCCAACTTCTCGGTCTGGCTTTCCACGCCCTTGGCCACATCGATCACCACGATCACACTGTCAACTGCTGTCAGCGTTCGATAGGTGTCCTCTGCAAAGTCCTGGTGACCGGGCGTGTCAAGGATGTTCACCTTGCGCCCCTTATACTCGAACCCCATCACCGATGTGGCCACAGAGATTCCGCGCTGCTTCTCAATTTCCATGAAGTCGCTGGTGGCGGTCTTCTTGATCTTGTTGCTTTTGACCGCACCTGCCACCTGAATGGCCCCACCGAAAAGAAGGAACTTCTCTGTGAGCGTGGTCTTGCCCGCATCGGGGTGACTGATGATGGCGAATGTGCGCCTGCGTTCTACCTCCTCGCGAATGGTCATGGCATTTTTTTGAAGGGCGCGAAGATAGGGGAACAGTGTTCGGCAGTCCCTGTCCAACGGTCATCTCCGTACTGCCCGTAGCATCTCACGTTTGAAAGGCGGGCCGGGCAGTCGTTCCACTGTATATCCCGCAGCCTGCATGGCACGTCTCACGCTTCCTTTGGCGCAATATGTCACAACGACACCACCCGGTGCGGACATATCGAATAGTTTCCGAAACACTTCCTCTGTCCAAAGCTCGGGCTGAGTGTTAGGTTCGAATGCATCATAATATATGAGGTCGAATTTTTCTTGCGAAAAGAAATCCTGCAGCCGAATGTGATGTTTGACAATGCTGAACCTCTCGGCAATGACCGCACGCTCTCCCCAAGGCGAAGCATGAATGGTGCGAAAAAGTTCAGTGCAATGCAGTTCCTGATTCACCACTTCCTCCCACATCCCCATTGCGAGTGGAAATGCTTCCAAGGCGGTATAATCCACACTGATGTCTCCATCCAAGGTTCGCTCGGCAGTCAGAAATGCGTTGAGGCCTGTGCCGAAACCCATCTCAAGGACCTGAAAATGTTGAAGCCCCTTTTCTCGAAGAAAATCCAGCCCCGCCCTGATGAACACGTGAATGCTCTCGGTCCGCGCCCCGTGCCGCGAATGATAAGTGGATCCGGTGACAACATCAAGCACAGTAAGCGACCCATCGGCCGTACGTTCTATTCTGGTCTCAGGCTCAGGGTTGTGTGACATGAGTCATAGAAGTTGTTGAATCTCAATCGGACTTTCGCGGTCAAAGAAACAAATGATGATCAATCGTGAGATTTTCGAGAGCGGATATACCTACACGGAATACCGCCAAATGATCAATGACAAGCTGGCCCAAGGTCTGACCACCGGCCCCGAGCAGACCCAAGAACGCTTGGACTTCACCAAACTGAATGTGCAGCGGATGCACCGATTGGACAAGACCATCGAAATTGCAGACGATGTGAGAGAGAAACTCTTGGATCTGAGGTGCAAGATCCATTGGCTATTGCTCACCGAGGCATGGTGCGGGGATGCTTCGCAGAATGTGCCTGTACTTGCCAAAATGGCGGAGTCTTCTCCGAACATTGAGCTGCGACTGCTGCTGCGCGATGAGCACTTGGATATCATGGACCAATTCCTAACGGCCGGTGGACGGGCCATCCCCAAGCTCATCATCCTTGACGGGGATTTCAATGTGATGGCCGCTTGGGGCCCACGGCCTGACGAGATTCAGCAGCAGGTGTTGGAGAACAAGCGAACAGGTGGAATGCCCTATTCCGAGTTTGCCGTTGTTGTGCAGAAGTGGTACACCCAGAACAAAGGTGTGGGGCTGCAGAACGAAATGCTCCGGTCCATGCAATGGGCAGGGTGTCTGGAGATGGCAGATTCCCTATGACGTCAGGGCTCTGGGCTGTGCGAAGGATGAAGGGCCGATTTTGATTTTCCCGATTCCTGTCCTTCAGCTCCACTACCTTAGCGGCCATGGAAAGTACTGGGCCAAGTGACCTGAACAGTAACCACATAGTGATCATAGGCACTGGATTCGCAGGCATCTGCATGGGAATCAAACTTTTGGAAGCGGGCATCCAAGACTTTGTGATTCTTGAACGGTCTACGCAATTGGGGGGCACTTGGCGCGACAACACCTATCCTGGTGCGGCATGCGATGTCGTCTCCCATCTATACTCGTTCTCCTTTGAGCCCAATCCGAATTGGAGCCGCATGTTCGCCCAGCAGAAAGAGATATTGGATTACACTGTCCATTGTGTGGAAAAGTACGGGCTGAGGCCATACATCCGGTTCGGAAAAGAAGTGACCGGTGGCACTTTCGATGCGGAATCCTCCAAGTGGCACATCCATCTGAAAGACGGAAGTGATGTGACCGGCAACATCTGGGTGAATGGCATGGGGCCTCTGAACCGGGCCGTGATGCCCGATATTCCTGGACTAGACAGCTTCAGGGGCGAGGTTTTCCATTCCTCACACTGGCAGCACGATTGCAATCTCACCAACAAACATGTCAGTGTAATTGGCACAGGCGCAAGTGCCATTCAGATCGTCCCCAATATCGCAAAACAGGTAAAAGCGCTTCATGTTCACCAGCGGTCGGCCGCATGGGTCATCCGCAAACCAGACCGCCCCATGCGGAGTTGGGAGAAACGGATGTTCCGTTCCATTCCGCGTACCCAGCGCATCTATCGCGGATTCTACTATTGGTTGAATGAACTGACCGTTATCGCATTGGCAAAACACCCATCGCTCACACGGTTCATCAGGAAAATGGCTGAACATCACATGAACAACTCTGGCCTCACCCCCGAACTCAAGGCCAGACTCACTCCCAAGTACACCATCGGCTGCAAGAGAATTCTCCCTTCCAATGATTTCTATCCTACATTTCTATTTCCACATGTTCACCTGCACAACGAAGGCATAGAGCGGATCGGACCCAACGCCATCGTTGGCCGGGACGGTTCAAGGACTGAAGTGGATGTGATTATACTCGCCACGGGGTTCGAGGCCGCAGAGTTTCCCAGCTCCTTCAAAGTGCAGGGCATCGATGGACAGCTGCTGGCTGATGTTTGGAAAGATGGCCCCGAAGCATACCTGGGCACCACGGTGTGCGGATTCCCCAACATGTTCTTCATTATCGGTCCCAACACAGGCCTTGGCCATTCGTCCATGATTCTGATGATAGAGGCGCAGGTACGCTATATCATCTCTTGCATCCATGAACTTGAACATCAGGGAGCGACCAGAATAGAAGTGAGGCCAGAGGTTCAGAACATATACAATCAAGAGATTCAGCGAAGGCTGGCAGCAACGGTCTGGAACAGCGGCTGCTCGAGCTGGTATCGCACCGGTGCTGGAAAGAACACCTCGCTTTGGCCCGGGCACACTTTCGAATTCATGTCTCGCACCTGCCGCGTGACCGTGTCAGATTATCTGTGGTCATAGACCCGAACGGTGATTTGTCCACTGTTCTGGAAAGAAATTTTTTCAGCCTCTTGTAATACCCTTTACAAACTAATTACCTTTGCCGAAGTTTCTAATCAATCTAATCACCTAATGAAAGAAGGTACAGTGAAGTTCTTTAATGACACCAAAGGATATGGTTTCATTATCGACAGCAATTCAAATCAGGAGTATTTCGTTCACGTTTCCGGTCTTGTTGACGAGGTTCGTGAAAATGACTCCGTAACATTTGAGTTGCAAGAAGGCCGCAAAGGTTTGAATGCAGTAAATGTGAAACGCGCCTAAGCGGCCTCACAGAACAAGATCAAACATTGAAGGTATAAGACCCTGGCAGCAATGTCGGGGTCTTTTTTTTACTTCAATTTCTCCTTGAACACCTTTCTGAACTTTTCGAGCTTTGGTCCGACCACTGCGGAACAGTAAGGCTGGTTCGGATTGACAGCAAAGTACTCCTGATGGTAATCTTCGGCCTCGTAGAAGATGTTGAAGGCGGCAATCTCAGTAACGACAGGTGATGAAAATGCACCAGTGGCATTGAGTCTGTCCTTGTAGGATTTGGCCAATTGCTCCTGCTCCGGGCTGTGGAAAAAGATAACTGAACGGTACTGTGTGCCCACATCAGCACCCTGACGGTCAATCTGGGTCGGATCGTGCGACAGAAAGAAGGCCTCCAACAACTCTTCATAACTGATCTCATCAGGGCTGAACCTCACCTGTATCACCTCTGCGTGGCCTGTGGTGCCATTGCATACTTCCTTGTAGGTGGGGTTTGCGACATGGCCTCCACTGTAGCCCGACACCGCGCTCTTGACACCCCTGAGGCTCTCGAACATGGCCTCGACACACCAGAAGCATCCGGCACCGAAAGTTGCAGTGGCTTTAGCAGAATCGCTTTCAATCATTGATGTCGGAGTCATCTGGTTGGCATTTTCAATTGAATCGGACAGGGTGCATCCAAGTATCGAACAAAGTAACATCAGAGATCTCATATGGCGTGCTGGATGCCCGACTTGAACAGGGAAATGGAATAAGTGTTCCAAATCCACCAAAAAATATCATGACCTATGTTGCCCAGTCAACTTTTTCTACATTTACGTTTCCTATCACCAAATCTCGTGAAAATGAGAAAGAGACACCTTACAGCCGTTCTTGTCCTTGGCCTCTGTGCCAATGTCCATGCGCAACTGTACGTGACCAATGGCAATACGCTGACCATTCAGACCGGTGCAGTAGTCCATTCTGACGGGGATGTGATGAACAACGGTTCCGTAGCTGGCGGGGGCTTCCTCAACATGTTCAACACCGCCCAAGTGTATAGCGGAACAGGTGCCATCAGCAACCTTCGCGTGAGCGGTGGCGCTTCTGTCACCCCGGCAAACAGTGTGACCTTGGGCAACGCGCTGGATGTGACCTCTGGGAGCGATCTCACAGTACCGACCGGGCAGTACATTCTGGTGAACGGCCCACTGACCAATGCTGGCACTTTCACTGTGGAGAACAGCGGCAGTCTGGTGCAGACCATTGGTAGCACACTTACAAATTCCGGCACATTCCACGTTTTGAGACAGGGCTCAAGTGCTTCCAACGTTTACAATTACTGGAGTTCTCCTATCACCTCTGGTAGCGTGCCCGGAGGAAGTATCTACCGCTGGAATCCGAACACCAGCACTCAGGATTATGCTGATGACACCTTCGACCCGGGCTGGATCTCGTTTTCGGGCACCATGCAGGTGGGTTCGGGCTATGCCAGCCTGGGCGGTGACCTTGCGACTTTTACTGGAACGGCCAACAATGGCCCCATTCCACGGTCATTGATCTACTATCCATACAACATCACCAACACTGGGCCCGGCACCCCGTTCAACCTGATGGGCAATCCATATCCCTGTGCCATCAGTGCTGCACAGTTGGTATTGGACAACACCAATGTGAACGGTTCCATCTATTTCTGGGACGATGACCTCACTGGCGGTTCGGGCTACTCTACCACCGACTACGCGGTATGGAACCATACAGGCGGACTGAGTGGCAGCGGTACCCCAAGCAACAGCGTGACACCCAAAGGATTCATCGCATCAGGCCAAGGATTCATGGTCAGAGCCCTGAACGGGTCAGCTGCATTGGACTTCAACAATGGACAGCGAGTGACCGGGCCTAACAGCCAGTTCTTCCGAATGGAGTCGGAGCCGCAACGACTGTACATCAGTCTGGAAAGCACGCAGCATTTCAACCAGATCCTTATCGGACTTGTAGAGGATGCCACAGATGGAGAGGACCGACTTTATGATGCAACAAAGATCAGAGGAAGTCAGAGCATCGCCCTCTCTGCGGTCGATGGGGACATGGAGTATGCCATCATGGCATTTCCTCCTCCAATGACAGAAAAGACCATCCCATTGAATGTTTTTCTGGCAGAATCGGGTACATACACGTTCCACTCCAACACCATCGAAGGCTTTGATGGCTATGAGATCTATCTGGAAGACAGGAGCACTTTCACCTACTACCCGATGTCTGAGGGGACTCAGGTCCCTTTCCAACTCAATGCCGGTGACATTGCCGAGCGTTTTTACCTGCACATAGGTTCAGAGCTGGTCACCGGTGTGCGTGACGAAGATTCTCCTGCCATGCGCGCTTGGATCTATGACGGAATGCTGAATGTGAATCTGTTCAATTTCGGCAATCATAACGGTCAACTGGAAATGTTGGACATGGCAGGACGCAAAGTGTGGGCCTCTGGAGCGAATGTCAGCGACCGCTTCATGGCCGATGTAAGCGACCTGAGCCGTGGTGCGTATCTTGTGCGTATGACCTCGCAATCAGGCATTTTCACTGAGAAAGTAATCCGTTAATTTGCTACCGATCAACGGCAATTCTCCATCCCGATGAAGCCTCTATCCGTCTTACTTGTTGTTTCGGCACTGCTACTGATGGCTATTTCTGTCATGGCGCAAGGTCCTGCACCTCCACCTGCTCCGAACGAAGTGCCGTTGGATGGATTTTCAGCTCTGCTGCTTGTTGCGGGTGCGGGCTATGGAGCTCACAAGATGCTGCATCGCAGAAAGGACAAGCGTCCCTGACCTCATTCTTCCTCAGTGCTTGATGAATCTGACCGAACCGAAGTATGCGTGGTCTTGGATTCTCATGAGGTAGAGTCCCGGATTCAGACTTTCTATTTGGGGAATGCTGCCGTTCGTTGTTATTGTTCCGGCCAGCCTCTCCTTGCCAAACATATCCATCACTGAGAATCCGGAACCTCCGAATGCTGATGACACCTCGGCCCTGTCTGTGACGGGGTTCGGGCGAATCAGAACCGGTTCACGTTCGGAAACCGCATCGGTTCCAGTAGTGCCTGAAATCGCATCGGTCCCATCAAGCACCCATAGACCCGTCTGCATATCGCTTGCCAATATGTGCCCTGAGGGCAGGAAAGGATACACACCCCAACACCCGCGATAATCATTATCCGCGTGCGGCTCGGTTGACGTATCGTAGAATCCGGCCAGCGTTGGGTGTGCAGGGTCGGTGCAATTGAAAACATACATCCCATCATAATAATAGGATACGAAAAGGAAGTTGTCGCGATAAATGAGATTGTGGGGAATGCTGAAAGGGTTCACGCCCGATGTGACGGTATCGGTCACCTGAAGATTCTGCATGTCGCTCACATCCAAAATCTTGATGGACTTGCCATGGGTCTCATCAGCCATGGCGTAGTATGGCTGGTTCTCCATCAGATATCCACTGTGATTGTAGCCCTGATGAGGATAGACTGGCAATGAACCTATCATGGTCGGATTTTCCATATCGGTGAAATCGACCACAAAGAGGCCGCGGGTCTCAGCATTGCAATAGGCGGTGTCGTTCCGCACATAGATATCGTGGAGGTAACCTATCGAGTTCCAGAAAGCCAGGTCGTACCGGCAGTTGACCAACAATGTCGGATCTGTCGGGTCTTCCAAGGAATAGACCGCTGCCCAATTTGAATTTCCCACCACATAGAGGTGGGCGGTGGCCTGATCGATGAAACAGTTGTGCGCCCTTGTGAACAGCACATTGCTATCATAGACCAAAGGTGCTGAGTCGGGCAGAAAACTGAGGTCTGCGATCTGCAACGTGCTCGGGCCCTCGTCACAGACCATGTAGAGATAATGCCCGTAATTGTCGAAATGGCGATGAATGACCTGTGAACCTGTGGCCGCTCCTTCAATGAACACGGCCTCGTAAGAGTTGGTCGGGTCGGTAACGTCAATGATGTGTGTCCCATTGGTTGAGCCAATGACACCATACTCCCGACCATCGGCCGCATAGCCCCACACCTCGTTGTAGGTGTTGCTCCAAGTGCTGGAGGCAGGCAATGAGGCATCCTGCCAATTGAACAATGCACGCACGTTGAGACTGTCTTGTGCCAACACAACAGAATTCACCAATGCAAAAGCAGCAATCAGCAGGAACATTCTAACGGTCACTCTCAATTGTCCTATCATCATGGTGCTTTTTGTTTCCCTTATCCTTATGCCATGTCGCAATGATGGCCGCCTGTCTGCCCTCATAAGGGTCTGCTTCTGGAATGTCGGCATCAGTGACATAATCTATGGCCGGAAGCTCCCGCATGGTCCCGTGGCATTCCTTAGGGTGGCTCTGATAGAGCATGGTGCCTCTGGTCTTCCAGTCGGCCATCTCATCTGTGACATCTTTCACCACACGCGCAGGATTGCCGACAACAATCTTCCTGTCGGGCACCTTCATCCCGGCAGGGACAAAGCACAGCGCACCGACCACGGCTTCCTCTCCGATAACTGCATCGTCCATCAGCACCGCGTTCATGCCTATGAGACAATTGCGTTTGAGTATGGCCCCATGCACGATGGCCCCGTGACCTACGTGGGCAAACTCATGAAGTATGACGGTGGTGCCCGGAAACTGATGCACTGTGCTGTTCTCTTGCACATTGCATCCGTCCTTGATGACGATCCGGCCCCAGTCCCCTCGGATGCAGGCGCCCGGGCCGATATACACATCGCGGCCGATCTGCACATTGCCTATGACGCTTGCCGTAGGATGCACATAGGCCGAGGGGTGTACGGTCGGCCTCATGCCGTTAAACTCATAGATCATACGCTGGGAATGTTGCACGAAGATAAGGAGGCGGGCCAGTCCGAATCCGTCTCACCTTGTAATGGCGAACCCATGCCACTTGATCAACAGCCGAATGTGGGCAACCTTTATCGGAAACAGAGATAGGGCGTTGATGGCACCACTAATTTTCATCCGATGAAAAGCCTGTGTCCAATAGTATTGGGAATGATGCTGACTGCGGGCATCAGCACGGCACAGACCACCCCGCTCGACTCTGCAAAGGTGCTGGTGGCCAGCAATCGTACACGCGATGCGATCCCTGTGCTGGAACGTCTGATAAAGGCAGACCCCCATCTGGCCGCTCACAACTATTTCCTTGGACTCAGTCTGGTGCGCGAAGGCATTCGCATATCAGAGGCAACAGGCTATCTGGAAAAGGCTGCCGGCCTTTATGCGGCCACAGACGTGAATCCCGGCATGGGAGAACCTGAGCTTGTCCATTTCTACCTCACCATCGCCTATAGCAGGCAACGCGAGTGCAAAAAAGCACTGGCGCGCTACTACGAACTTGTGGAGGTCTATTCAGGCAGCGATCCGTTCTATCCCAACGAGGCCATGAAATGGGTCGTGCTATGCAACGAACCGCAACGTATGGCGCAAGAAATGACCGCCAGCCCAGAAACAAGTACATCACGGCCGGTTGTGCGCGACCGTCTGGTGGCCGTCCGGCAAGGGTTGTCTCCGAAGGACAGCGTGGTGACCCGGCCTGTGGAGTTCTCCACACAGTCGGTCCTTTATGGGGTGCAGGTGGGTGCTCTGGTCAGGCCCACATATACCGTGCATTTTCCGGGCCTCAAGAATGTGGGCGTCTATGTGGATGAGAATGGCATCTACCGCTACGTCATTGGAAACCTCACCTACAGGTCTCAGGCTGAAAAATTGCTGCAGCAGGTGCGCGAGGCCGGCTATCCCGATGCTTTCATTGTGGACATCAACAATCCTGAACGTTTCCGCGAAGAAGTGGTGCTTCTCAACGAGATTGGCATACAGCGACAATTGAAGGGCGATGTGGAGTTCCGTGTGCAGATCGGGGCGTTCACTGACGTGCTTCCAGAACAGCTCGCCAAACTATATATGCGTCTGGACGGGCTTCATGAGGTGCGCACCGCAGAGCTGACCCTGCTCATGGTGGGATCCTTTTCGGACTATGACGAAGCGCTGCGTGAAAAGGAAAAAATGACCAGGGCGGGATTCGCTGACGCTTTCATCACCGCGTTCAACAAAGGGCAGCGCATTCCTGTGAGCATGGCCCTACAGCATCTGCAGAACAACAAGGATGTCGAACATCTGAAAGAGGGCGGGAATAACAAACACAGATGATGGCACGGTCTTCAAACCCATACCTTTGATGCCATGCTTTTACGGCTCGACAAGGATGAGTTCCTGCCTCCAGTGGACTTCGGACTCATCTGCATCTGCTGCACAATGCGTGAATACCGATTGGCACATCTCATCAACCAGAACCTGCACTTCGACCTCGCGCGTGACGGGGATCTGAACGCTGAGGACGACATGAGCACTTTGCCCGTCTATTCGCGCTTCCGATGGGAGGATGTTCTGGCCCACCGCAGCACATTTCTCTATGGGAACCGCCCGCTGAACCGACAGGAGGTGACCCGCCCGGGCGACCTGTTCAGTTCTGAGGAGACCGCCCTTCTGATCCCAGACCTGCCCAAGGCCGACTATCTGTTGCAACTGATCGGTGATTTCGATGCAAGTGATATCGAACACATCCGCGGATCGCTTCACAGCATTCCGGGCATCACCTTGGCCTTCATCACAGATCCCAGCAAGATAAAGAACATTGAACCGATACTGATCTGAACCAATGAGCATTTTCACCCGCACCAAGATAATTGCCACCATCGGCCCTTCATCCTCATCTGAAAAAGAGCTGGAAAAGCTGGTCAGGGCGGGCATTTCAATCGCACGTATCAATTTCTCCCATGGAAGCTATGAGGACCATGCCAAGGTGATAGGACATATCCGCTCCATCAACGAAAGGTCGGGAACGCATGTAGGCATCCTTGCCGACCTTCAGGGGCCAAAGATCCGTTTGGGCTCTGTACAGGATGATGGCGTCCAAATTCGTCATGGTGACGAAATTGTCATCACCACAGAACCATGCCTTGGCAACGCACATCGGGTACATATCACCTACCCGTCATTTGCAGGAGATGTGGCAAAGGGCGACAGGGTGCTCATCAATGACGGCAAGTTGATCCTGCGCGTCAAGGACACCGACCGCGTGGCCAACGTGACAGCCATCGTGGAGCATGGCGGACTCATGGAATCGCGCAAGGGCGTGAACCTGCCCAACACGGTCATATCCCTGCCATCACTTACTGAAAAAGACCTGCAGGATCTTGATTTCCTATTGAAGCACAACGTGGAATGGGTGGGACTTTCGTTCGTTCGGCAGGCCAAGGATGTGATTGAACTCAAACAGCGCATCCTCGCGGGTGGCAGCACTGCCCGGGTCGTGGCCAAGATTGAAAAACCGGAGGCCGTCAAGGACATCACCAATATCATCAGGCACTCCGATGCAGTGATGGTGGCCCGTGGCGACCTTGGCGTGGAGGTCCCAATGCAGGAATTGCCAGTGATTCAGAAGATGATCGTGCGCAGATGCCTTGCCCAGGCCAAACCCGTCATCATCGCTACACAGATGATGGAGAGCATGATCGTGAACCCATCGCCCAACCGTGCGGAGGTGAACGATGTGGCCAATTCTGTCATGGACGGGGCCGATGCCGTGATGCTGAGCGGAGAGACAAGTGTGGGTGCGCACCCGTCAAAAGTGGTCGAGGCCATGAGCAGTATCATCGAGCATGTCGAACAGTTCTCCGACATCTATTACCGTGAACTCATCACAGGCAGCAGGCCCGACCGTGCCATCAGCGATGCCATCTGCCGGACTGCCGTAGGACTGTCCAAGGAGACCAATGCGTCCGCCATCATCACCATGAGCCATTCGGGCTACACAGGCTTCCGCATTTCAAGCTATCGGCCAAGGTCGCCCATCTTCGTCTTCACTGACAATCTCAGCATTCTGACCACGCTCAACCTCGTGTGGGGCGTGCGCGGATTCTATTATGACCGCTATGCCAGTACCGATGAGACCATCGCAGATATCAAAGGACTGTTGAAAACGGAAGGGATGTTGCAGCAGGAGGATCTGGTCATCAACATCGCCAGCATGCCCATTACCGACCGAGGCTCTGCCAACATGCTGAAATTGAGCCATGTGGAATAGGAGGCACTGACCTCCCTCACGCCTTCGCTTGGGTCCGCGCCTCTACCCACCCCTCAAAATCGAACATCAGCATAAGGGCCTTGTAGTAGGCGCAGGTGTTGCTGAGTTGGGCCAGTCTGTCAGAGGTCCTTTGAAAGAGTGCCTTCTGGTCTTTTCTTCCCTGTGCCAGAGAATGGAAGAGGCGGGCCAGCTCCCACTCGATCACAAACAACTCCTTGTTTCTTCGGAAATGGTGGTAGGCCGAGGCCGCACGCGCTTCGAATTGGGGGTCGAATAATTGAGGCTTCCTTGACCTGTGTGAGAGTTGACCATAGCGCACCGCGAGAAAGATGAGCGGGGCAATGGCCTGAAGGTCGGTGGCGGCACTCGTATTCCGAGCTGTCATCTTGGTCACAATGCCAAGCAGCTTTTCACATTCTTTCAAAAGACCAAGGTTGAAACAGTGTCGCAGCAACATCGGCAGGATGGCGGAGGCCATATGGAGATTCCACTTGAAGATGTTGAAATCCCCGTCCTCATTTGTGCTTGCTCGGGCCATGTTGGCTATAACGGCCGAGAGGGCCTTCAGTCGGGCAGGGTCCGGGCCTTGGTGGCCGATGTCGATGAGCACTGAGAACGCGTGGTTCATCCCTTTCAGAAGGGGCGGATTGCCATAGATCTCGGAGATGGCCGTCTTGTGTGCAAGATCGGCCTCAACGGCCTTGGGCCATGCCTTGGCACTTATAGCGGACAGAATGTAGGTCTGAATAAACTGGTAGAACCGATGGTCGGCCAATGGTATGGGTCTTGGGTCGGTGTTCATCTTGACCCACAGAAGGTCGTAGCACCGGAAAACATGCTGTTCCTCGCCCCTCATCTCTGCCAGCAGCGCCTCGGTCTGGATGTGATAGGCCCATGTGTTGAATGGCAGGTCGGGATGCTGTTTACTGACTTCTTTAAACTCTTGAACAATCGCCTCAAATTGCCCGATGCTCTCTGCCGATCTCAGCAACATGGAGGAGGTGGTAAGCGTGCCCGCCTTCACGTAGAGCCGACTGACCGTTTTCAGCACTTCGGCAGTCCGTGTCAGCTCGTCAATTTCCCCAACAATCGCATTGAACTGGTCTGAGGTGTCGTCCGGATGCACATATTGCACAAGGGCCGACCGCAATTCGAGGGCCAAGCGGGCCACTGCGAAGTGGGAGTCGGCCGTTGCTTGGTGCTGCACCTCCTGGGCAAGTTTCCATGCCCGTTGCGATTCACCCCAGTGCAGCAGCACATGGGAGGCGATGAGGTTACGTAGATGTGGGGCCACCCATCCATTGTTGTTCAGTATGCTCCACTCCAGAAGGGTCTTCTCCATTTCATACTTTATGGTTCGGAACGTAGCATCGGTAAGGTCATGCGATTGGCACACCTCCTCTTTGTCCAAAGGGCCGGAACTGTTGCGCAGCCCGTCAAGCAACTTGCCTGCAAGCCGGGATTGTAGGCCACGATAGGCGAAGAATGCGCTAAGGTCATCAAATTCCTGAGGATTCATACCCTGAATCAGGGAGCAGAGGCGGGACGATAGCATGTGGAGGTCGGTATATGCAGGGTAAATGTATCAGATCACTGGAGCTCACGCATTTGGATTGACAATCCATGGCTTTTTGTCAAAAAAGTCCGAAACACGCCCCGCTACATTTGGCTCTCCGCTGCGAAGTGCTTTAGCGAAAAAAGCAAAAGACAGTTTCTCCCATGCACGTGTTTGACGCAAATAATCAAAGGTTTTATCATCCCAAGCACGCGCTTGGTCCAAAGAAACCAATGCTTCCCGCAATGATGCATGTGCTTCTGTCAGAGAAACCTTGGTCAGCGCGCCAAAAGCACGGGGCTGATCGGCTCTTACATGTGCATCGGCCGCGCGCTCCAGCGCTTTTTCCGTCCTGTGGCGCGCCTGACGGGGTCTGTTCAGTGATTGCGTTGCAGCGACTTCACCGCTAAGGCCCGTCCCAATTGAGTTTCATCACAATGCTCCCTTCTTCATCCACTAAATCTTAGAAATCATGTCCAAACGAAAAAGATACCTGCCCACCCGCGAAGCCGACCGTGTCACATGGCTCAACAACTTCGCCCTCAAACTGGGTTCCTATGCCGCCCTTTTCGGCATCTCGGCCGCTGACGTCAGCCTCATCACCAACGCGGCTGCGTTCTATGCCTACATCATCGGCAGGATAGAATCGGCCAAGAGCGAGGTCACCAGCCTCGTGGCCTTCAAGAATAAACTGTCATTCACATCAGACAATGTTCCGCTCGGCCCTGTTCCCCAGCCCGAACTGCCACCCGAACCCATGGCCGTGCCGGCAGGCATCTTCAACGTGGTGGCCCGTATCGTGGCCGACATCAAGAACAGCACCGACTACTCACCCCAGATCGGTGACGACCTTAAGATCATCGGGGAAGAGACCACCACTCAGGACCCTGCGCTGCTCAAGCCTATCCTGAAGGTGAAACTCGGCACGGGCGGCCACCCGCAACTGAGCTGGGTGAAGAAGGGAGCCGATTTCACCAACGTCTATGTGGACAGGGGAACGGGGTTCACATTCCTCCGCTCGGTGAAGGGCAACAGCATGATAGACAACCACGCCCTGCCCACGGGCGAGACAACCACTCCTCCACCCACCACGACACCACCTCCTTCCGGAGACAGCGGCACACGCGTTCCTGCTGCCAACGCGGCCGTGTGGCGCTATCGTATCGTGTATGTGAAGAACGATGCGGAGACTGGCGAATACTCTGACCCAGTGAGCGTGGCGGTGGGGCAACTGTGAGAATAAAGAGCGCACCAGCTGCCTGAAAAACTCGGACGGCTGGTGTTGTTTTTTCGCCCAAGGTGTTTGTAATGACAGATGAAGTCCTATTTTTCGCCCACGAATTTAGCAGAACTGCTCTATGAATCGAACGAAAGCGCATGACCTCTCCCAATGAATACCGTCCTCTTTATGCTGCGGCATAGTGAGGGCGGTTTATTGTCAATCAAAAACCAGCAGACCATGAAACAGAGTTGCCAACCCGTTTTACTCATCATCTTCCTTCTGTTCTCACAGCAATCCTTCGCCCAGAATCCTGATAAGGACTTCCGGGATATGGAGAAATACTACGAGCAGGGAAACTATGTGGATGCCACACAGAAGGCCATAAGTTTTCTGAGAGTGCGCCCAACAAAGAAGAAGGCGCAGGAGATTCTTGCCACGTCCTTCAATATGGCCATGGAAGACCTGAGGATAGAAATCAGTGACCTGAAAGAGCGGAGCCGATCCTTCTCTGGCGATGCCACGGTGAACGATCGCAGAAAAATCATGGACAAGTACAAGCTGATGCGTGAGTTGGACCGTGGTGGCAGAGAGATTGTCCGGGTGATACCCAAGCAGAAAGTTCCATTGGAATTTGACAGGGTCAATGTTTCTACTGAGTTGGAGGCAGCACAGAAATCACTGGACGAAGCGATTGAATTGGCGGCTGAAATGCATTATAAGGAAGGTCTCAGACTCAAAGAAAATCAGGATAGGGAGAGTCAGAAGAATGCTGCCAAGAAATTCAAAGCAGCCCTGAACTACGTAGCCAACTATAAGGATTGCGATGCGCTGTATAGCACTGCACGTAAGAACGCCATCACACGGGTTGCCATACTTCCCTTCATTAACAAAAGCGGTGTGACCCAATATGGCGATGTGGGGGAAATGACCTCAGACAAGCTGAGGGCAGGAATCCTAAACAATGATGCGGCCAGCGAGTTCATTGAAATCATAACCCGCGACCAACTGGACGTAGTGATTCGGGAGCACAACCTGAATAGGACGAATGACATTATTGACCAAAGCACCATTGCAGCTTATGGCAAAGTGTTGGGCATTCACTTGATACTTACAGGAAAGGTGATGCAGGTCGCAGTAGAACATCGGCAGACCATACATGATGGTGCCAGAGCATCAACCAAACGCGTAATTACAGGCACTCGCAACTATACCGACTCAAAGGGCGTGAAGCGAAGTGAAAGTATTTGGGGCGAAGTGACAGCCCAGAACTATTACCATCACAAGACTGCCTTTGCATCTATGAATGGTTCTTACGAGCTGATTGATGTTCAAACAGGAAGGCTGGTCACATCAGGCCAATTCAGAGAAACAAAAGAATGGGAGAATCATTGGTCAACTTATACTGGCGACCAACTGGCGGCAGAGGCTCCTCGGGGTTATGATAGTGGTGAGATGCCCACTCCAAGTAAGTCCGAACTCGCCATAATGGTCATGGAGCGGCTCGGCACAAAGATTTCTTCTGATGTCATCAACTTCATTAAGTAACCTTCAACCCTTCATGCCATGAAACGTAACCTGCTTTTCCTCGCTTTCTTTCTTTCTTCAGTAGCCGCCCATGCCCAGACACCCACATTGAATTGGGAGAGGAGATACAATAATCCTCAGGCGAATACCACGGATGTTTGGCTTGACATGGTAGTGGATGCCAACGGAAATACGTACGTGTGCGGATACAGTGATGGGCAAGGGTCTGGGATAGATGTTGTGGCGGCTAAATATGAACTGAACGGTGATACCGCTTGGATATTTCGTTATAATAATACGTTGGTGAACGGTGAAGATGTGGCTGTTGCATTGGCATTAACCAATAATAATGATGTGGTGGTAACCGGGCACTCTGAACAAGGGGGTAATTCCATAGATGGTCTAACGATAATGATTTCAGGGACTAATGGTCAGATAATGAATGGATGGCCACAGTTTTTCAATGGGCCAGCGAACGGAAACGATTGGTCAAATGATGTTTCTGTCAGGCAGACAGATAACTTAATAGCCGTATGCGGAGCTTATCAAGACAATAACTTGAAGAGAGCCGTTGTAACTTATGAACCAACTGGTGTTATGAATTGGATTGGAGTTCAGTATAATTCGTCCCAGAACTATGTAAACGCTCAAAATTTTTTCTGTGGATTCTTTAATAATGGAGATATCTTGGTCGTAGACCAAGAAATTACAGTCACGGGCATAGTTACGAGAGATACGTTGGCTAACTACTCCATATTGGATGGCACAAATGGAAATGAGATAGGCGGTGGAATCACCGGGGATTTGGATGATAATTTATCAGGATATAAGTTTAATCAATGGCCACGAGATTTTACTATTGTCAATAATATTGGATATGTCCTTGTTGATTGCCATTCAGATAACGTGAATCTCTCCTCCTTTTCGGCTATTTATGAAATAAATCATAATAGCACATATATAGTAGACCCTTTTGCTATCCATAATTTCTCGCAACCATATTCTCTAAGAACCACTGGTTTAGCAGTAAGTAATAGTAGGATCTATATTTCCGGTTATGAAGATGTCAATTCTTCGAATGCAGTTCATTGGGACGGCTTTGTTGCTGTCTTTAATAAAATTGATGGAGGCTTAATCGATTGGGAGAATCACGGGAGCATTATTCAAAGCGGTTTTTTGGATATTGCAATTGATAACCTGTCTACCCCGAATGTGTATGTCACGGGCTTTGAAAGTTCAGCGGGCAATCGAAACATCATTACGGCTAAATATAATAGCCTGTTGGATTTACAATGGGATATCCCATTTGATGGAACCGCAAGTGGTATAGATGAAGGATATAAAATAGCAGTAGGAAATGGTACTACCAGCGGTTCTGTATGGGTAAGTGGAAAGAGTGCAGGCACGGGTCAGGGGGATGATGCAATCCTTCTGAAGTACTGTGTTCCACCACAAGTATCCTTTAGTGTCCTCAATGCTGTTTGTGTCAACGCCTCGCCTTTAGCGCTCATTGGAGGTACGCCAACGGGTGGCGTATACTCGGGAACAGGAGTGACAAACGGAACCACCTTCAATCCGCAGACGGCAGGTGTGGGAACCCATACGATTACATACGAGTTCACAGCTACTAACGGATGTTCTGCAACTGCCACACGTACTGTCACTGTTCATCCAACACCACCGCAACCGACTGTCTCTAACAATGGCCCGTTGCAATTCTGCAATGGCGGCAGCGTCACGCTCAGTGCTCCTGCAAACTATACCTACGATTGGAACCCAGGCACGGGAACATCCGAAACATTGCAGGTCACCGCTACGGGCAGCTATACAGTTACCGTGACGGATCAGAATGGCTGTCAGAGCACCAGTGGCACAACCGCTGTTACAGTTCACGCCAATCCCACGGTCAGCATCACGGGGCAGAACTATTTCTGCTCGGGCAATACGACCCCACTTGTCGCGAATGGGCAGGCTGGCAGTGGCACTATCACAGACTATCAATGGTTGCTGAACAATGGCCCCATCGGGGGTTCCATATCTGCCAATTACAGCGCGTCAGTCGATGGCAACTATACTGTGATGGTTACGAACTCCAACAATTGTTCGACCACCTCATCGGTCTTTGTTGTTTCGGAGGCGTTGCCCCCGACCGTTCCAACCGTGAACGTGTCAGGTAGTCTGGAATTCTGTGAAGGACAAAGTGTGCTGCTTTCGGCTGTTGCGCCCAATTGTGTAGGCTGTAATTTCGAATGGCAGAATGACGGCCAAAGTGCAGGGATAGGAGCTGCCTTGGCGGCAGCGCAAGCGGGAGACTACACGGTGACCGCATCCAACAATTGTGGCGAGGAAGTATCTGCATCGGCCATTTCCGTCATCGTGAATCCTTTGCCCAGTGTTGATGCGGGCAATGACGAGAGGATATGTTCTGGCGAGAGTTGGGAACTTGTAGGCTCAGGAAATGGTGATTGTTCTTGGCTTCCTGCGGCTGGCCTGTCGGCAGCAAATTCCTGTATCACCAATGCCACTCCGTCCAACACTACCAACTACATTCTCACGGTTACTGACCCTGCTACTGGTTGTTTGAACAGGGATACTGTCGAGATCGAAGTCATTAGCGGGCAGGCACCTGTGCCTCAGTTCGACTATACCATAAGCGGTAACACAGTGGTATTCGATCTGCTGAATGACTCTGACTACGATCAGGTCACATGGTATTTTGGAGATGGCGATTCCTCATTTGTTTTCGACCCCGTTCATCCTTATGCCAATAATGCTGTTGGTTCTGTGGTCACAGTATGGGGGTGTATCAATTGCAGTGATACGGTAATCTGTAGCCAAAGTGAGCAATTGCTTACCGTTGGAATTGAGGAGCATGAGGAGCTCGGGTTATTCGTATCGCCCAACCCAAGTCTTGGGCAGTTTGAACTTGTAGTTCCGAACTTTTTTGGCAATTGCACCTATCAGCTGCACGACTTGCTCGGTCAATTGCTACAGGAAGGAACGGTTACTTCTGAACGTACCGCCATCACTATGCAACAGGTCGCAACGGGCATCTACTCCCTGCGTGTCCTTAACAATAGCGGGCAATCGATAGGGGCGAGAAGAGTGGTTGTGCAGTGACATAGACCCCCATGATATTCCAAGTCCCGCCACCTCCCAGAGGTGCGCGGGGCTTTGCTTGTCGTCTCCACTCAATACGCTTTTTCAGACCGCGTTTCACTGCCGTTACGTTCCTTGTTTCTCTCGCTTTGACCTACTGCCAACGCCCTATGAACTTTGTCTAAAGTTCTCACATCCCCTGTGCGGACTTTTTTAACCTTTGACCCCTCAAAATAATTCAAGAGCAATGGCATTGAACATAAAACTGCTGGCAGAGATCTGTGAAGTGGCTGGCGCACCCGGTTACGAGAAGAGGATCCGCGACATCGTCCTGCGCGAAGTGACCCCGCTGGTCGATGAAGTGACCATCGACAATATGGGCAACGTGACCGCCCTTAAGAAAGGCAAGGAGCGCAAGAAAGTGATGGTGGCAGCGCACATGGACGAGATCAGCTTCATGGTCACGCACATTGATGAGAAGGGTTTTCTGCGTTTCCACACACTGGGAGGTTTCGACCCCAAGACCCTCACCGCACAGCGCGTGATCGTTCATGGGAAGAAAGACCTCGTGGGCGTGATGGGCAGCAAGCCGATACACGTGATGACTGCCGAGGAGCGCACCAAGCCGCCCAAGACCACCGATTTTTTCATCGACCTCGGCATGTCCAAAGAGGAAGTGGATAAGTACATTTCCGTAGGCGATGTAGTTACCCGCGAACGCAAGCTCATAGAAATGGGCAACTGTGTCAACTGCAAGAGCATCGACAACAGAATCTCGGTCTTCATTCTGATCGAAGCACTCAGAACCATTGGTGCATTGCCGTTCGATGTGTATGGCGTATTCACAGTTCAGGAAGAAATAGGCATCCGTGGGGCCAGTGTTTCGGCCCTTCAACACCAGCCTGATTTCGGGTTCGGTCTCGATACCACCATCGCCTTCGATGTGCCCGGTGCACAGCCGCACGAAATGATCACCGAACTTGGCAAGGGGACTGCCATCAAGATCATGGACTCTTCGACCGTGTGCGACTATCGTATGGTGGAATACATGAAGGGCACTGCCGACAGGCACAAGATCAAATGGCAGCCGGAAGTGCTCACAGGGGGGGGCACAGACACTGCCGGCATCCAGCGCATGAGTGCAGGTGGGGCCATAGCAGGGGCCATCTCAATCCCCACACGTCACATCCATCAGGTGATTGAAATGGCCGATAAGGACGACATTCAAGGCAGCATCGACCTCTTGCAGCACTGCCTCACCGACCTTGACAAGTTCGACTGGACGCACAAATAGCGTTTCGGCATGGCGTATGGAATCACAACACATTTTGAACCCTTATGCAATATCGCCTTTCGCGATCCGTTGAAACCTTTACTTTTACCCACCTGAAATCCCAATTCCAATGGAAATCAAGAAGAATCCCGGTGCCGACCTCGAGAAGAAGCGTTCGCTCTTCATGCTGGCCGGCTATGTAGTGGCCCTGTCTGTGGTGCTGGTCGCTTTTGAATGGAAAACCTTTGAACGCAGCGCCAGCGATCTTGGACAGCTGATCGCACAGGACCATGAGGAGGAGATCATCCCGATCACAGAGCAGGAGATAAACCCGCCACCACCGCCACCACCTCCACCGCCTCCCGCCCCTGAGATCAATATCGTGGATGACGATGTGGAAATTGAAGATGAGGTGGAGATCCAAGATGTGGAGGCCGACCAGAAGACAGAGATCGCTGAAATCCAACAGCCCGTTGAAGAAGAACCGGCAGAGCCCGATTTCTTCACCATCGTGGAGGATATGCCCTCATTCCCAGGTGGCGATGGGGCCCTGCTCAAGTATATTGCAGAGAACGTAAAATATCCGCCCATTGCCAAGGAGAACGGCATCACCGGTGTGGTCTATGTCAGCTATGTTGTTGACCGTGACGGTTCGGTGAAGGACGTCAAGGTGGTGCGAGGTGCAGACCCGTTCCTGGACAAGGAGGCTGTCCGTGTGGTCAAGACACTGAAAGGTTACAAGCCCGGCAAGCAGCGCGGCAAGCCCGTTCCTGTTCAGTTCACCATCCCTATCCGTTTCGTGCTCAACTGAGTCGAAAACCAAATGAGACATGAGACCCGTTCCACATCCGTGGGGCGGGTCTTTTCATTTTCCAGAAAAAAAATTCCACCTCTTGGAAATATATTCCCCAAGCAACCGTTATTGAACCAGAATCTGCACCACATGGCCTACTCCTACTTCACCCTAAACCTGAAAGGCCATGAAAACCACGAGCTCAGTTTCCGAGAAACGCAGACCTCTTCTGTTCACCGCAGGTCTGCTCACAGCACTCTCTTTGACCCTTGTCGCCTTTGAGTGGAGAACGCCACTTGTCGTGCCCACCATAACCCTTGACCGGGCCATGGAAGGTGAACCATGGGAAATTCCACCCATTCTGTTGGAACCCATCGACAGGAAAAAGGAGCGCCCTGCACCGCCCCCGACAAAGACCACTGAGGTTGCAGTGACCAAGGATGTCTCTGAACCTGACAACACGGAGCCGAATATCATGGAGCCTGATGACAGTCTGCTCACAGCTTCGGCCGGAAGTGTTGATGAGCCGGAAGAACAAGAACCGCCCTACGTGCCCCCATACGTGCCTTTTCCAGAGGTGCTTCCGAGTTTCTGCGGTGGTGAGGATGCCATGTTCAAAAAGATACACGACAACATCAGGTATCCTGAAGTGCCTTTGCGCAACGGAGTTTCGGGCAAGGTTTACATCACATTCACTGTGATGGCCGATGGCACTTTGGGAGATGTGAAAGTGGCCCGTAGTGTTGACCCATGGCTCGATGCTGAAGCATTAAGGGTTGTAAAACTCCTCGATTGTTTCACCCCCGGCATGCAGGGCGGACGACCGGTTCATGTGCCATTTAGCATCCCTATCCATTTCAAATTGAAATAGGATGTTGCAAGGGCGGGTCATGCTAAGTTTGCCGTCCCATGCTAGAAGCCTATCGGATACTGCTTGTTGAGGACGATGAGAATCTCGGCCTGGTGGTGAGCGACCTATTGGAAATGGGTGGCCACGCTGTGCAGTGGAGCCGTGACGGTGAAGTGGCCCTGCGCGATTTCAATACTTTCGGACCACATCTCTGTCTGGTGGATGTAATGCTCCCGAAAAAGGACGGGTATTCACTGGTCGAGGACATCAAACGTCTTAGGCCCGATATGCCTGTGATCTTCCTCACTGCCCGCAGCATGGAGGACGACCGGATCCGCGGATTCCGCAGCGGGGCGGATGACTACGTGACCAAACCGTTCAGCAATCAGGAACTGATGTTGCGCATCAGCGCAGTTCTGCAACGCTGCTATGCCAGCGGTGCTGCTGAAGCATCAGCCACATTCCGCATCGGAAGCTATGTTTTCGACCCTGTCAACCTGTTATTGAAAGGAACTGAAGAACGCTCTCTCACACAAAAGGAGGCCGACATTCTATCGTTGCTGTGCCGCCAGCAGGACACTGCTGTTCACCGAGACCTTATCCTGAAAACCGTCTGGGGACAGTCGGACTATTTCGTGGGGCGAAGTTTGGACGTGTTCATCTCCAAACTGCGCAAATACCTGAAGGACGACCCCACGGTGAACATAGAGACTATCCATGGTGTGGGATTCAGGTTGCGGGTGGGTTAATTGTTCACCTGTATGCATCCCGCCACTTTCCTCGCCACTTCGCGCACCGTGTCAGTATCTGTTCCAATAGCATCGTATGCGATAGCCACGGCCATTCTGCGATACTTCCTTGTGCTGGGTTTACCGAAGATGCGGAAATCCGACTTTGGAATGGATGCGGCATCTTTCAATCCTGAGAACACTGGCGCTTCATTGTTTTCTGAAAGGGCCAGAACCACGGCACTGGCAGCAGTCCGTTCGAGAGTGATGTCAGGGATCGGAAGGCCAAGAATGGCCCGCGCATGCAACTCGAACTCTGAGAAATTCTGCGAACCGGCCAAAGTGACCATACCTGTGTCGTGCGGCCTTGGCGACAGTTCGGAGAAATAGACTCCATCAGGTGCAAGGAAAAACTCCACACCCCAGATGCCCGCCCCACGGAGGGCGGCAGTCACCTTGGCTGCCATGTCTTGTGCCTCTTTCAGTTGCATTGGCCCCATGATTGCCGGCTGCCAGCTTTCCATGTAGTCACCA
>JAIPBJ010000033.1 GCA_021739625.1 Flavobacteriales bacterium
GTTCCGCGAGCCGTTCGGGAATACTCACGAGCAACGGGGGGGTGCTCCCGAGCACTGGAGGAGTACTCCCGAGCACCCGGGGAGTACTCCCGGGCACTGGGGGGGTACTCCCGGGCACTGGGGGAGTACTCCCGAGCACCGGGGGAGTGCTCCCGAGCAACGGGGGAGCACTCCCGAGCACTGGAGGAGTACTCCCGAACACCGGAGGAGTACTCCCGAGCATCAGTCGAGTACTCTGGAGCCTCTTCGGAATTCTCCCAATGAACGGGTCGGTGTCATACAACTCAAAGAACGAGCTCCAAAGTTGTAGAACTGTATCGTATTGACAGTCAATATGTTTGTGCTGGCAGAAAAGTACCGGCAGTTTTGTAGGGGTAGCCGCGCGAGAACCCGCGCCAATGCAGGCATCCTATTTTCAGGGAAGGGGCAGCTTGGCCAAGCCGCGCAAGCGTGTGTCGCAGGAGCTTGACAAGCTCTATTCTTCAACGAGGTGTGCAACATGGGCCACTGCACCGTGCGCGAAGACCTGCAGGGCCTCGCACGCCTGTGGCGGCTCCTGCTGGTGATGGGCCGTGAGGAGTTCGAACGCTACCTGCGCAACAGCCGCCCGTTCTTTCGCAGCCATCAACCGCACTACCGCTTGGAGCGCACCGTGCATGCGTGGATCGAAGACCATTGGCGACTGAAAGCGGCCGATGCCCTGCGGACATCCTATGAAAAGCTGCACACGGCCCTGCTCACCTTTGCGCAGGAGGGCATTGTGGGGGCCGATGAGCTGCGTATATGGGCGCAGGGCCATGCCGATAGGCTTCCGATGCGGGAGGTGTACAGGGCACGCTGTGCGATGGCGGCCTGAGGGGGCCCCGTGCAGTCTCAGTCCTTTTTCTCTCCCAACAGTACCCTGTAATACTCATACATCGCCAAGTGGCTGTCCACCTTGGGGCCGCGTGTCCTGCGGTAGGTGTTCTGCTGTTCGGGATCCAGGATGCGGGTCTTCACATTGTCCCTCAATTGAATGTCTATCATGGCACGGATCTGTTTCTGGATCGCGGGCGAATAGATGGGACAGGCCACCTCGCTGCGCATGTCGAGGTTGCGGCTCATGAGGTCTGCCGAGGTGATGTAGTACTGTTCATCGCCTGCATTTCCGAATATGAAAATGCGGCTGTGCTCCAGAAAACGCCCTACGATGCTGATGGCCGTGATGTTGTCGCTCAGGCCCCGCACCCCGGCCTTGAGCGAGCACATTCCCCTCACGATCAGCGTCACCTTCACGCCTGCCGCACTTGCCTCATACAGGCGGTCTATCATGTGGCGGTCCACAAGATTGTTCAACTTGATGATGCAATAGGCCTCTTGTCCGGCCTTGGCCAATGCGATCTCCTTGTCGATGAGGGCATAGATGCGGTTGCGCATGAAGAAGGGCGACACCAGCAGATGCTGGTATTCTCCCACCTCGAAATTCCGCTCGAAGAATCGGAACATGGTCGCCACTTCGGATGTCAGCCGCTCGTCCGAAGTGAACAGACTGTGGTCGCTATAGACCCGCGATGTGTCCTCGTTGAAATTGCCGGTTCCGATGCGGGCATAATACACCTTTTTGGCGCCCTCAATGCGGGTAACAAGTAGCAGCTTGCTGTGTACCTTGAGTCCGGGAACCCCGAAGATGACCGTTGCCCCCGCGTCCTGCAGTTGCTGCGACCACATGATGTTGTTCTGCTCATCGAAACGGGCCTGCAGCTCCATCACGGCCGTCACTTTCTTGCCGTTGCGAATGGCATTGATGAGGGCACTCACCACCATGCTCTTCTTGGCAGCGCGGTAGAGCGTGATCTTGATCTCCTTCACCTTGGGGTCGATGGCCGCTTCGCGCAGCAGATCGAGCACCGGATAGAACGAATGGTAGGGATAGCAGAGCAGCACGTCCTTCTGCTTGAGCACCTTCATCACACTGCCGCCCTGCGGAAGGTCGGGATGGGACAGGGGCTTCAGTTTGGTGAAACGTGTGCGCTTACCGCCCACATTGGGAAAATTCATGAAATCCTTGAAATTGTGATAGCGGCCGCCCGGAATGAGGCTGCTGGACGAGGTCACCTTCATGGCCTTCATCAGCATCTCGCGCATCTCCTTGGGCATTTTGGCATCATACACGAATCGCACAGGTGTTCCTTTGCTACGCTGTTTGAGGCTTTTCTCCAGCTTCATCAGAAGGCTGAGCGACACGTCCGTCTCCATATTCAGTTCGGCATCGCGCGTCAATTTTATGTTGAATGCCTCGAAGGTATCGTAGTCGGATGTTCCATATATGTTGCCGAGCGAGAACCGTATCACGTCATCCAACAGAATGATATAGTTCTTGTCGCCCTCCTTTGGAAGCACAATGAAGCGGGGCAGCACGTGGGTGGGCAGTTCTATGAGGCTGAACCGTGGCTCCCGCTTGCCTTTGCTGGCCGACAGGCGCACCATCAGATACACCGACTTGTCGCGCAGATAGGGGAATTCGGGAGCAAGGTCGAGCATGATCGGCACCAGATTGGGCTGCACCTCCTCGATGAAGTAACTGCGCACGAATTTCTCCTGTGCCTCATTCAGCTGCGTTTCGTTGATCACATGGATCTGATGGCCTTTCAGTTCGGCCAGCAGATTCTGATAGATCCGGTCGAACAGCCGCTGCTGTTCCACCACTTCTCTGTTCACCTGCGCCAGCACATCCTTTGGAATGCCGAGGAAGATGTCGTGCGCCTCTTTCCTGATGCCGAGCATCCTTTTGAGCGAGGCCACACGGACTCTGAAGAATTCATCGCGGTTGTTGCTGTAGATGCCCAGAAAGTGGAGGCGCTCCACAATGGGCACCGCTGGATCCTCGGCCTCTTGCAGCACACGGTGGTTGAATGACAGCCAGCTCAGTTCGCGGGCCACATAGCGTTGGCGGAAATCGGTCATCCTTTCATGTTCTTTGGAAACAGTGAGAATATCACCTGTCCCTGGGTGTTTCTTATTTCGGCCCACGGGCCGGAAAGTCCAATGGAATAGGCCCCGCAGGTCGGAAGGTTGTCCAACGTGTCGGGCAGGAGGCGGTTGATGAGGTTGGTGAGCGATGGGTTGTGCCCGAAAAGCATGAGATGCCCGATACTTTCCGGCATGTTGCCAAGGACCTGAAAAAGCTGCTCGGTACCGGCCTGATAGATGCGGTCGTTCGATTCGATGCGCTGCTGTGGGAAATCGAGCTTCTTTGCGATGATGATGGCCGTGTTGATGGCCCGCACGGCAGGACTTGTGAGGATGAGGTCGGGAAATATGCCCCTGTCCCTCAGTGCATCTCCCATGGCAAAGGCGTTCTTCACGCCCTTCGGGCTCAAAGGACGGTAGAAGTCCTCCACCTCGGTCAAATCCCAGCTTGACTTGGCATGGCGCACGATGGTCAACTGCTTCATCCTTGAAGAAATTCGCCCGAAAGTAGGGTTTAACGGGTTGTGGAGGTTGTCATTAACACAAGGTTAACAGACCGAAGGGTTCCGGTTCAGAGTTTCACTTTCATCAGCCTTGCGAAGAAATCCCTTTCCCGATGGCCGCATCGGTCCACAATGTCGGCCAAATGGTCGAACGAGCCGCCATGTCCATCGCGCCCTTTCACGGTGCGGCCGGCCTCGTAGGCAAAGCTGCGCCACAGGTCTCCTATCTCGGTCATCTCGGCCGCCATGGGAACCAGTTCGGGGATGTTGTAGGTGTCGGCATACTCGCGCAGAAAGGCGGCATACATGAAACGGAAACCACCGCCCCCCGTGCCGATCTCCTCCTGCATGCGCACCACCTGGCCCAGATAGAGCTTGCTTTTGCGATCGCCCTGTTTGGCCGGCCATTGGCGCATGTGCTTTGCCAGATAGTTGATGGATCTTCCCCCGAACAGCGGTACCGGGATGGTGGCCATGTCCTTGGCTGTCTGGGTGATGCCCTTGATGGCCGCCTTGCGCAGATCCACGCCCGCAGGCACACTGAGCGGATAATACATCCGGCCGTTGGTGTTGGGCATGCCCTTGGCAAAACGCGCCCTTACAAGGGCATTCGGTGCTATGGTGGTCACATCCTCCATCACGGGGTCGCTCACCAGATAGTCGTTGCCCTGCCGGCCATAGATTACGATGTTGTGCGCATTGAAATGGAAGCGGAACGCCTTGGGCAGATAGGGCAGGTAGAACACACTGGTGAGCATACCTACCGGCAGACCTTTCTCAAGCGTTTCGTCCAGTGCGCGCATGGCCTTCTCAGGACTTCGGAAACTCTGCCGCTGCACTTCGATCCCTGTGCGTTTTGTGAACTTGCGGAAGATGTCGCCCGGCAGGTTGCGATAGCTCGCCACTGGGATGCCGCCCACTTTGAGGAACGGGAAATAGCTGAAGAAAAGCCCCGAACCTATGCCGAACGCCATAGGTTCGCTCACCTCCAGACCGTGGTGATGCATCAGATTGGATATGACCCCGGTCTCGCAGTGGGCCGATTGGCGGTGTTCGAAGGGAATGAGAATGTCAGGCATTCGGGCTGCTGTCAACGGTCTTCAGTTCATCTGCGGTTATCTGGAACACGTCCGCATAGCGCTGCAGCGTGGAGGCGCTCAACTTTGAGAATGCAGCAGGCCGCATGTGCCACCACACCCTCAGGCGGGTCATGTCCATGTAGGACGACAACATGCCTATGTCCATAAGGTTCTTCTCCATGTGAAATCGCAAGGGCGAACTCTCGCCCCGCAGGAATTTCTGACGGGCGCTCTCCACGCGCTGGTTGATGTCGTCCCAGGCCTGCTCCATCACCACGTTCTCCGGCTCCCAGCCCACGCTGCCCACCTTGTCAAAATGGCCTTCATCGTCCACGGCATATTTCACCACACGGAACTTGCCTTCCAACAGCTTGCCGTCATCCTGAGGAACATCTTCTTTCTTCATGGAATGGCTTTTAGCTGCTGGCCTTTAGCTGTGAGCGGCATTGGAACTTTGAACCTGAAACCTTGAACATCAGTGCGGTGCATCACTCAAAAAAACCTTCATCTCGCATGATGCCAGCAGTATATCTCCACTGAAAACCTCGCCCAGGATGACGGTCATGTTGCCTATCACATTCAGTTCTGTGATGGTGGTGTGCAATACTTGTCCCACCACGGGAAGGGCATGCACCTCGAACTCCTTCAGAGCTGCGATGAAGCCTAAGGGCGGTCTTGAGGGCCCTGCACCTATTGGCATCAGTGCGTAAGCATATCCAGCGCGGATGGCTGAGCTTTGGGCGATGTGCTCAATGAGACCGGAAGGCAGCAGTCTCCCATCACGGACGAAAAGATTGCCTTCTTCAACAACAAATTCCGCCCTCGATGCCCTGGAGTTGTGCCTCAGCAGCCCATGCACCATCACGATCGGTTCGCGCTGGGGGATGAACCGTGTAACATCCGCGCGTTCTATGAGAAGTTTCTGCGCCATGCCGCGAAGGTAGTGCGGCCTCAGCACACGGTCATAAGCGCATAGGAATAAGAGAATCTTGCGCTTTCGGGCACCATCAGCAGGAGCTTCTGTCCGACCTTGAGCCGGCCCGAATGGAAAAGTTCTTCCAGAATAAGGTATATGGAGGCCGACCCCACGTTGCCTACATTGGTGAGATTGGTGAACCATTTCTCTTCGGGAATCTCCATGCCGCGTCCCTTGAGTTCGTCAAATACCTTCTCCTTGAAGAAATTGGATGAGAGATGCGGCAGGAACCAATCGACCGTGCCGATGTCGAAACCACGTTTCTCGCAGATCTCCTGTAGGAACTCGCCCCCAATGGGAACGATGTTCATGCTCAGGAGCTTCACATCCTGTTTCATGCTGAACACGGCCTGATCGACCCATTGCTGTGGTGTGAACTGTTTCCAGCTTTTGAGCTGGCCGTCCTCGGTCTTGCCCGATGAGGAGTACATGCAGGTGTCCATGCGATGGGCGTATGAGCGGCCATCGATCCACTCGATCTTCAGCGAGATCCCATTTCTGTTCGGCTCCCTGCGAAGGAGTGCCGCACCGGCACCGTCAGAGAGCATCCAACGGAGAAAGTCCTTTTCAAAACCGATGGCGGGATTCTGTTTCAGGGCCTCCAGTTTCGCCTGCTCATCGCCACTTTCGAAAAGATGGGCCATCATCATGGGCGATATGAGCTCTGACCCGGCCGTGATGGCACTGTCCGATTCACCTGCCAACAGGCTGAGGAATCCGTATTTCATGGCATGAATGCCAGAACAGCAGGCTCCCGAAGGCGACATGAGCTCGGCAGGGAAGTCGAGCAGACCGTGGACCATGGCCGTGTGCGATGGCAATGTCTGATCGGGGGCGCTGGTGCCGCACGCGATGATGTCCACATTCCGGATGCGGAACTCTTCGCTGTCGAGTCCCTTGATGGCATTGACGGCCATCTGGGCGTTGCTGTAGTGAAGGTTTCTCTCGCGGTCAATGGCGTAATAGCGCTGTTGGATGCCATTGTTGCGCAGCACGATGGCCCGTGACCGTGAAGGGTTTCCCCCGATCATGCCCAGATAGGACTCCATCTCCTCGTTGGAAACAGGCCCATGGGGCAGGAATTTGGACAGTGCTGTGATATATACTCCGCTCAACTTGCTTGGCTCGAATGAGGTTGACCTGATAAGGCGCGCAAAGGTAGGTGCGCATAAGGTTCAGGCAAAGTGACCTGTGTCAATACGGGTTTTCGCTTAGGTCATTCTTCCGGTGATAGTCCACCTGTCTGGCCAATGCCTTCTTTTTCAGAATGGAAACGATGACGGTGGAAAGCGTGGTGATGGGCGAGAGTATGAACGCCCCCAACGGCAACAGCTTGGACAACAGCTTCACACGTCCCAGCCTTTCGACAGAGGTGAAGTCGCCTTTTGCCGAAATGAACCTTGCATACATCCTGAACAGCTTTGTGGCACGATGCTCCAACAGCAGCAATGAGGGGTTGATGTTCACGGCACCGGCATCATTCAAGACATTCTGCATTCCCTGATAACTGCCGGTGGCGGCATGGTGGTGCAGTATCTCTCCGAATCGGGAGCTTCCTTCGATGTCACGCTTCAGAATGCCGGCAGGTGGGAAGAACCAGAAGGCCTCCTTCTTGCCATGGAACATCCATCTGATGATGGTGATGATGCTGACGAGGTTCTTATTGCGGTCGGTGAGGGCGATATTGCCCACCAGTGTCGCCCCCAGACGGTGGAGGTGCTGTTTCACACGTTCCTGCGCCAACACCCACATGTTGCGCGAACCGATGATGGTGACCACCGGTCTTCCTTTGAAGAGCTGCCCAGTATTGGGGTGCTGTAGCAGACTGCTGATGGGCACGCTCGGTTGCAGGAACCAGACGGTGTAGGCCAGCACGATGAGGTCATAGTCCTTTGACCGGTCCACGCCCAAAGGTTCCAGTTCGAACGGGATGCCGTTGACCGATTCGGGAAAGAGATTGAAGAATTCCAAGTTGCTCCATGGAAAAGGGAACCGGTGCCTGGTGACGATGGGCACGATGTCCACTTCGGCCAGCGGGTCGCTGACAAAAGGCGCAAGGCAATGGTCTATGATGTCGCGCAGTTGGCCGGTCTGCGAGTAGTAGAGAACGAGTATCCGCATGGGTGGCAAAGATGGGCAGTCTGAGGCGAATGAGGACCGATGTTCCATGGCCCGCGATCAAGGATGTGCCTCGGCAGGGTCATGGATCTGCGGTTGATGCCTGCGGAATGCCCTGCACACGGCCCGTCCATTGATTTATGACCAGTATCATATCCTTCTGTCCTATGGCGCACATCCCATGATTTTGGCGCACAGTACTTTTCCCATCCATTGCATAGATCCTGCAGATGAAACACATCACCCTTCTTTCGGCACTCCTACTGATGATCGGCCTGAACGCCTTCGCGCAGCGCTATGACCGGGTCATCATTCAGATTCCCACCGATGTGGAGAAACGTATCCTGAACACTTTGCCCGTAGCTGCAGACCACGGAGTGCTGAAGGACGGCACCTTGACCACCGACCTGCGAGCGGACGAAGTGGAGGCCGTGCGCGCAGCTGGGCTACAGGTGGAGGTGCTGCAAGAGGACATGGCTGCGTTCTATGCCAGGCGCAGCAGCGCTTCGAAAGGGGATGTGAAGGCAGTGGAGGTCGATGGCTGTGGCCCCGCAACAGTGCAGGTGCCTGCGGGATTCTCGTTGGGCAGCATGGCCGGTTTCTTCACCTACGATGAGTTTCTCTGGCATCTGGACAACATGGCCGCCACCTATCCCGACCTGATCACCCTCCGGGCACCGATCAGTAGTTTCCAGACCCACGAAGGCCGCCCGATATACTGGGTGCGCATCTCCGACAACGCCACGGTCAACGAGCCGGAGCCAGAGGTGCTCTACACTGCGCTGCACCACGCCCGCGAGGCTGTGACCCTCAGCCAACTCATCTTCTACATGTATCACCTTCTGGAATCTTATGGTACCGATCCTGCCATCACCGATCTTGTGAACAACACAGAAATGTATCTCGTCCCCGTGCTCAATCCTGACGGCTACATCTACAACCAGACCACCAACCCCAACGGGGGCGGCATGTGGCGCAAGAACAGGCGCAACAATGGCAATGGCACATTCGGGGTGGACCTCAATCGCAATTATTCGGTGGACTGGGGCGGGGCAGGAACCTCGGCCAATGGCAGCTCGGATGTGTACAAGGGCCCATCGCCCATGTCCGAGCCCGAGATTCAGGCCATCGAATGGTTCGCTTTGCAACACAGCTTTGTAACGGCCATCAACTTTCACAGCTATGCAAATCAATTGTTGTTCCCGTGGGGATATACCGATGCCTTTCAGTGTGCGGATCACAACGACTATATGGCCATCACTGGGGCCATGGTGGCCGAGAACGGATATCTCAACCAGCAGAGCTCGCTGCTCTATCCGGCTGCGGGCGATTCGGACGATTGGGGCTATGGTGAGACCACCGAGCGCTCCGCCATCTACAGCATGACCTGCGAGATAGGGGGAGACAATGACGGTTTCTGGCCAACTCTGGACCGCATCATTCCGCTCTGCATGGAGAATATACACCTCAACCTCACGCTGGCACGCAGTGCCACGGTGCATGGGGTGCTCACCGACCGTCAGCCGTTGGCCCTGTCCGGTGGCGGCCACCTGCGCTATGACCTGACAAGGGCCGGATGGCAGCAGGGAACTTTCACCGTGTCGGTCGAGCCGCTCGTGGGCATCGCTTCTGTTGGCGGTGTCAATCAGCACAATGGGATGACCATTGGGCAAAGCCTCACCGATTCCATTGCATTCACACTCAATGCTGGGATCACATCGGGCGATCCTGTCCGATATGTGTGGGTGCTCGACAATGGCAGCTATCTGATGCGCGACACCATCGACCGGGTGTTCGGGCAGGGCAGTATCCTCTTTGCCAACGGGGGAGAACCTACCACAGACTGGCAGGGCAACAGCACATGGGGCCTCACCACATCCACCTTCGTGTCATCGCCCAACTCATTGACCGATTCGCCCACGGGCGACTATCCCAACAGCAGCAACCGTTATGTGGACATCGCGCAGCCGATAGACCTTACGGGCCTCAGTACGGCCGTGCTGCGTTTCCATGCCAAGTGGGCCATTGAGCAGGGATGGGACTATGCGCAGGTGAGTGCAAGGGTCAATGGTACCGATTGGCAACCATTGTGCGGCAACTACACGGTGACGGGCAATGGCAATCAGGACAGCGGACAGCCGCTCTATGACGGATTTCAGACCACGTGGGTGCAGGAGGAGATGGACCTGAGCGCTTATCTGGGCCAACAGGTGCAGATACGTTTCAGCCTTGTGAGCGACCAGTCTGTGCGTGAGGACGGCATCTATATTGATGATGTGGAGATGGTGGGCATTACTTCTGTGGAGGTTGGTCTGGCCGATAGCGATAGGCAGACCCGCGGCCTTTGGCCCAATCCCACGCAAGGCATGTTGAAATTCCACACGCCTGATGGTGGCCGCTTTGAAGTGTGCGACCTCGCTGGCCGTGAAGTAGCAGCGGGCAGCTGCAACTTGGGAATCACCGGTTTTGAGTTCCCTCCGCAGGCCCCCTCGGGCATCTATCTGTTGCAGGTCATCGGAGAAGGCCGTGCCATGGCACCCTATCGCGTGGTGCTGATGCGCTGAAAGTGCCCCGGCACTCCAAGTGCCTCCTACTGCCAGCCGAAATAGGCGGCAAGCTCCTGCTGCATCATGGGGTTCACCGCAACGGCCAGCATCACGGAGATGACCAGACCGAGAGTGGCGAAGCCCACATCGCGGAGCACCAGTTGCAGCGTTCCGCCCATGGCCCTTCCGGTGTCGCTGTGCTTCGATATCTGCATGGCTATTTCGCGGCCACCGAGCAGACCGAGGAACACCCACGTGGTACTCATAGGAATGGTGCTGAGTTCGATGAAGACCAGAAGGATGAACGCATAGACGAGGTCGATCACGCTGGCCGCGCGCACATCGGTGACCTGCGACTTCTCTTTGATGATCTGCTGGATCTTGTCGCCACGCAGGTAGAACAGCAGGCCGAGGCCGAAGAAGATGAACCCTGCGAAGAACAGGAAGTCGTTGAGGGTGAGCTTACGGTTGAGGAAGATGGCGATGTTGGCGGCATCATGAGTGATCCACATGCTCCATAGCCATCCACTGATGAGCCATTGGGCCCAGGTCCAAGCCCGATGCGGTGTGCCAGTGGTCAATTTCTTGATGAGACCTGCCCCGAGATACCAGACCACCATGGCGGTGACAAAGGCCACCACATAGCCCGACAGGCTCTTCTGTGCTACCGACAGGATGCCTGATGCATCGGAGCTGAAGGCACTGAGCAGCATAAAGGTGGTGGACACGGGCATGCGCAGCCGGGTGATGAACAGCAGCACGATCGGAGAGGCCAACTGCAAGAAGTGGAATTCGGTGGGCGATTCGGAGAAGCCCTTTGAAGTGAGGCGCTGGAACGACACGTCACCATCGTATGTCAGCCAGCTGTATAGTACCGTGACTATGAAGATGCCACCTATGTAGAGCCAGAGCTGCCACCAGCGCTTGTCCTCATTGGAGGCGATGAAGGTGCCTATGGTCTGGATGCTGTCGTTGGCAATGGCGGAGTATCCTGCAAGCATGAACCCGATCCACATGGCGATGTGCGGATATGGATAACAGACGGCCGCCACCACCACGAAAAATGCGAGCAGACGCAGGAAGGTCGCCTCCCGTATTCCGAAAAGGATGAGTGTCTCATACCTCTTCTCTCCGATGATCTGCGATGCGAGACCGATGTTAGCCATGATTGAGGTAGTTGTTCACAGGCTGTGAATATCGGAATCCATCAGACTTGGGCGACAGCACCCTGCCTTTTGCGGTATATGCTCTTGCCGCCATACATTGCCTGCACGAAAAAGAAGGAAATGATGGACAGTGCAACAGGCAGCACCAGATGTGTGAGCAGCAGCATGGGCACGTTCCCTGTGAAGACCGGCTCGCCCATAATGACCTGATAGGCCAGCAGCCCAAAGGGGTTGAGGGCCGAGATGCCCGCTATTTTTCCCGTTACCAGAAAGAGCGTTGCTATCAGCAGCGAGATGAAGATGGTGCCAGTGCTCCTGCGCTGCTTGAAGAGTATGCGGATGACGAAGAAGGAGTAGCACATGACTGCCGCGACCATGCCATTGAGCGCGGCAAGCAGCCAAGGGTCTGCAATCTCAATGGTAAGGATGTCGGGATAGTGGCCCATGGGGCTGATGCTGTCCAAGCGATGGAAAACATACACCCCTGCAAATGCACCAGCGATCTGCGCGGGCAACTTGTGCCAAAGCCTGCGCCACTGGTTCTTGCGCAGTGCCGCAATGATGGTGAGGAAGGGGAGAATGTGGATGCGATAGGTGTGGAACGGGATGAACACCCCGGCAAAGAAGGCGAGTCCGACAGCGTAGGACAGGACAAGAAGGCCCATATCGTAGCCCTCGGCCAGATTTCGGCCGATGAAAATGAAATAGAGCGCGGTGAAGATGCCTGCACCGAAGAACTCGGCCAGCATGTTGAGCGCTATGGTGCGCTGCGGAGATCTGCGAGAAAATGGAATGTCCATCATTACAGGGAGCAAAGGTGCATTCTTGTCATCGCTCGTCCTTTGAGAATGGCCACACAGGTTGTCGTATTTAACAATCTGCTAACATTGGAAATGGATCAGTCGCCACTGATGAGGTTGCCCAGCCCACCGAGCCCGGCAATTCCCTTGCGCTCGTCCTTGCGGCCTCCGAACCTGCTGGCGGCCGCGATGCGGTCGGCAAGGCGGCTGAAGGGCAGGCTCTGGAGATAGACCGTGCCGGGCCCTTTCAGCTCTGCGAAGAACAGGCCCTCGCCCCCGAAGAGTGCGTTGCGGAAACCTCCAATGAACCTGATGTCATAGTCCACCGTGGGGGCAAAGGCCACGAGACAACCGGTATCGACACGCAGGGTCTGCCCCGGGGCAAGTTCCTTTTTGACCACCGTTCCGCCTGCATGCACAAAGGCAAGTCCATCGCCTTGAAGTCTCTGGAGGATGAATCCTTCGCCCCCGAAGAGGCCTGCCCCGAGCCGTTTGGTGAATGCGATCTCGATCTCTATGCCGCGTGCCGCAGCGAGAAAACCGTCCTTCTGGCAAAGGAATGTGCCTCCCAGTGCGGTGAGGTCGAGGGGGATGATCTTTCCGGGATAAGGGGCGGCAAAGGCCACACGGCTCTTTCCGATGCCACCATGCAGGAATGTGGTGATGAAGAAGCTCTCGCCCGTGATCATCCGCTTGAAGCCCTTGAAGATGCCGCCACCTGTGTCGGTCTGCATCTGAATGCCATCTTCCATGTAGAGCATGGCCCCGGCCTCGGCCCTTACGCCCTCTGAAGGGTCGAGTTCTATCTCTACGAGTTGCATGTCGTCACCGATGATGGTGTATTCAATGTCGTCAGCCATGGCGATGTTGCTGTTTGTGCGGGGCAAAAGTGCGAAGTCCTGTCCATTGGACATGCCCAACAAATGTGAAGACGGCAGAGGTGTAACTTAGATTACTTGGAAACTGGGGTCGGACAATTACTTTTGCGCGACCCAAACCCAATAACCTTATCATAACATACCCTAATATCATGGAAGACTACAATTCCCCGTCAAATCAGTTGCAGAAGGAGACGCTGGTAGGCGTTGACCAAAGGGTTGCGATCCTTGTGGATGGCAACAACATCGGCAAGAGCGTGTGGTCTCTGGCCACTCCAGAGACCATGGTCGATTATGACCTGCTGATTCCCGACCTGCTGCGCGAACGACCACTTACCCGACTGATCTATTTCCGCGAAGGCAGGAGCATCAGTTCCAAATTCGAGCGCAGGCTGAAGTCGAAGTTCTTTGGCAGCGTGATGCCTGCCGGACGCAATGCGGTGATCCCTATCACCATCAAGGCGATGCAGATCGCATCGAAAGTGGACACGGTGATCCTGATGAGCGGCAACGATGACTTCACCGATCTGGTCCTGCACCTTAAGAACATTGGAGTGAGAGCTGAGGTTGCGAGTGTGGACCATAGCACCAGCAGCCGCCTGAAGGCAGAGGCCGATGACTGGCACAATATCGATGACCGCTATTTCTTCACCATTGCTCCCCGGCCTACGGACGGATCGACCTATCAGCAGTCGGGCGAGACCACGGAAGAATATACCGAGCCGACCCTGGCACCTGCCCGTCCGTCCATCACCGATGTGAATGAGATCCGCCAGGAAGACCTTTTCCGTGGGTGATGCGATAGGGGTGATCCCCGCGCGCTATGCATCCACCAGGTTCCCCGGCAAACCGCTGGTGGACATTCTGGGCATGAGCATGGTGCAGCGGGTGCAGCATCAGGCCTCGCAGTCAGAGCGGCTTTCGCGGGTGGTGGTGGCCACGGACGATGAGCGCATCTATGACCATGTGAAACAGTATGGGGGCGATGTGGTGATGACCTCGCCCCATCATGCCTCTGGCACTGACCGATGTGCGGAGGTGCTGGCGCAACTGGACGGGAACTTCGATGTGGTGGTGAATATCCAAGGAGACGAGCCTTTCATACATCCCAAGCAGATCGATCTGGTGGTCGGGCTCTTCGATAGGCCGGAGGTGGGCATCGGCACATTGGTCAAGCAGATCGGCAATGAGGCCGACCTGCACAGCGACACCGTGATCAAGGTGGTGCGCGACCAGAGCGGCAGGGCCCTCTATTTCAGCCGCAATGCCATACCCCATGTGCGGGGTGCGCTGCCTTCTGAGCTTTTGGGCAGGGCCACTTTCTTCAAGCACATCGGCATCTATGCCTTCAGGCCGGAGGTGCTGCGCACACTGGCCACGCTTCCCCTGTCGGCCCTTGAAAGCGCTGAAGGTCTGGAGCAGTTGCGCTGGCTCGAGAATGGATACGACATCCACCTTGCCGAGACCGGGCACGAGAGCAATTCGGTGGACACCCCTGCAGACCTTGAGCGTATGCTGCGCGAGATGAGGTGAAAGGCCATGGATGCTCATTCCTCCCTGGTGAGCCGATAGGCCCGCACCTTCCCGGATGAATATGCGACCTCCGTTAGCAACGGTCGGAGCTCAGGCGAATGTTCGACCATCGTGCTATTGCTCACCAGATGGGTGGCCCCATCCCTGATAAGGGTTTCGAGCCGTTCACTTGAAAGCCCATCGTCCTTGAACGTCCAGCCTTTTCTGCGCAGGTGATAGAGGAAGATGTGGCCCGAAACATCATTTCCCACCACACACTTGGCATCACTTGGAATTGCGTTGCGGAGCGGTTCGGCAGTGGTCCACAGCTCAAGGTTCAGCCCAGAGACCTTCCAGCGCACATCGGCCTTGAGGAAACATGTGATGGGCAGCACGATTAAAGGAAGCAGCACCCATTTTCCGAAGTCTGGGCGCCTGCGCCAGCGACCAGTGTGCCCCGGCCGCCACGCCTGCAAACACCAGTGGCACGAAGGGCATCAGGTAATAGTCGTGCCCATAGCCGATGGCGTGCATCTCGAAGAAATAGTAGGCATAGATGAAGGGCAGTGTGGCGAGCAGCGGCCAGCATCGCCAATCGCTCCATAGTCTCCGTTTGAAAAGCAGCCACAGCCCGATGAGGAAGAACGGCACGTTGGCATAGTTGAGGATCATCTCGGGCAGCACCATCGTCCACACGCGTTTCAGAATCTCGAATGTCTCTTTGGGGCTGTCCCAACCGCCTGTGAGCACTGCGTTGCCCTCCCAGGTCGGGATGACCCACGCATACCATGCGACCGTGGGCATCAGCACGGCCAGACCGATGATGGCGGCCAGCAGCCCAGTCCTCCATCCGGTGCGGAGCATCTGCGACCACGCGGGCAGCAGGGCTGCGGCCAGCACGATGAACGGCAACTTGCAGGCAGCGGCCAGTGTGAAGAACAGGGCGGCAAGGGCGAAACGTGCAAGGCCCATGCTCCTTTCGCCCACCGTGGCGGCAAGGCCCAGTATGGCCCACATCAGGGCCATGTTGTCGGGCATGGGGTTGATGGAATAATAGTAGAACAGCGGGCTGAAGATGAGCCCGACCGTGGCGACCCCGGCCGTCAGCCGGCTGCCCGTGAGGCGCAGCACCAGCTCGCGGAAGGCGAAGAGCGAAATAAGCCCCATCAGGAATGTGAGTATGCGCGAGATGGCCGGGTGGTCGCCCAACAGGCGGTAGGGCCATGCGAATAGCCACTGCATGAGCGGGAATTCCATGCGCTGTATGTCCGAACCGCTTCCGAGGTTGTTGACGCGTGGCGATAGGATGTCGCTGTCCTGAAACGCGAAATTGAGGATGGTGGTCTGCGTCTGCGTCTGCCGCCAACTGTGATAGCCGGAGAACTCGTGCCCCACGTGGTGCGCCCGCATCAGCAGACTGAGCAGTGCGATGAGGAGAACGAATCCACCCCTTTCAAGGATATGCAGCCTGTCCATCGGGGTCGGAAGGTAGGACTTGCCTGTGGAAAACCGGATTGGAATGATGGGGCGTGAGGGACTGCAATGGAACTACTGCTTTGCTCCACTTTGTACGTCTCGCTCACAACGGAGCAACTGCTTTGCTCCACCTTGTCCGTGTCTGGTGCAGCGGAGCACATGCTTTGCCGCACCTTGTCCGTGCCGGGTGCAACGGAGCAGATGCTTTGCCGCACCTTGTCCGTGCCGGGTGCAACGGAGCAGATGCTTTGCCGCACCTTGTCCGTGTCAGGTGCAACGGAGCAAGTGCTTTGCTCCACCTTGTCCGTGTCGGGTGCAACGGAGCAGATGCTTTGCCGCACCTTGTCCGTGTCGGGTGCAACGGAGCAGATGCTTTGCCGCACCTTGAGCGTGTCGGGTGCAGCGGAGCAACTATTTTACTCCACTTTGTACGTCTCGGTCGCAACGGAGCGATTTATATCCCATTGCCACACATAGTGAATGCAGAGGGTCAAACCTTACACCACCACATTCACAATCCGCTTCACCACCACGATCACCTTCTTGGGCGTGGCCCCTTCGAGGCGTTTGATCACTTCGGGATGGGCGACCACGATGGCCTCCACCTCAGCAGCTGAGAGCGAAGTGCTCAGTTCCAGTTGCAGCTTGGTCTTGCCGTTGAAGCTGATGGGATAGCTGAAGCTGTCCTCAACCAGATGCGCGGCCTCAAACTTCGGATAGGTGGCAAAGCTGATGCTCTCCCCGTGGCCCAGTTGCTGCCACAGTTCCTCGCAGATATGCGGTGCGAAGCTCGACAGCACGATGGTCAGCGGTTCCAATATCGCGCGCTTGTTGCACTTGAGCTCCGTCAGTTCGTTCACGCAGATCATGAACTGGCTCACCGAGGTGTTCAACGACAGCTTCTCGATGTCGTCCTCCACCTTTTTGATGGTGGCGTGTAGCGCCTTCAGCTCGGGCTTGGTGGGCGCATCGTCACTCACGGAGAACGCATCGCCCGCGTGGAACAGGTTCCAGAATTTTCTCAGGAAACGGTAGGTGCCCTCGATACCGTTGGTGTTCCACGGTTTGGCATCCTCCAGCGGGCCAAGGAACATCTCGTAGAGGCGCAGCGTGTCGGCTCCGTAGCGGGAAATGATGTCATCAGGGTTCACCACGTTCCACTTGGACTTAGACATTTTCTCTACCTCTTGGATTGTAGTGAACGTAGCCGATGAGGAGCTTCTATAGTATGAGTTACCGTGTTCGTCACGGTATTCGGGATCTACCCAACCAAGTTTGTGCTTTTGAATATCCTGATTTGATAGGAGGGTGTTCTGATACCAGAGACCTTCGGAACACAGGAAAATGGTATCCCTAAATTGAGAGTGGTCAGCAATCAATTTTTCCAAGTTAACCAGCCCTTTATCAACACAATCAATGGGCACGTTTTGCGGTGTACTTTGAATCAATTCATTATCGACATCGATACCTCCCTTTCCGAACATTGAATGAACAAGCTCTGCGCTAACTAGTATAGAGTAAACCCGCTTATCCCCAAAACTCAAGAATATCGGCAGTTCCATTTCTCTACCAATCAATGCCCCCGAAGTTTCGCTCCTCGAATGGTGGCGATAAGCCTTATCCGAAACCCCCTGAATCATCCCCTGATTCACCAGCTTCTTCGCAGGTTCATCAAACGGCAGATACCCAAGGTCTTTGAGGAACTTGGTCCAGAAGCGCACATAGAGCAGGTGGCCTGTGGCGTGCTCCGATCCGCCCACATAGAGGTCCACATTCTGCCAGTAGTCGATGGCCTCCTTTGAGGCGAAGGCACCGTCATTCTTCGGGTCCATGTAGCGCAGGAAATACCAACTGCTGCCCGCCCAGCCTGGCATGGTGCTCAGTTCAAATGGGAAAAGTTCATTTTTTGGTTGAAACAAACCCTTAAGCCACACAAAAAAACCTCGTACTTTTTCAACGATGAAGTTCAACAGAAACTGAAAACCTCTTGGTTTATCAGTATCCGCCTTTTGTTCATTCTGAGTATTTCGCACTCCAAGTTTCGGGTCATAACCCCATCCCTTTGCACGGCCAAGGGGCGGTTCTCCAGTTTCCGTGGGAAGATATTCATCGATCTCGGGCAGGGTGACGGGCAGGTGCTCCTCCTTCACGGGGTAAGGAATGCCGTCCTTGTAATAGATCGGAATCGGTTCGCCCCAGTAGCGCTGCCTGCCGAACACCGCATCGCGCAGGCGGTAGTTGATGCGGCCCTTGCCGATGCCCAAAGCCTCCATCTTGGCAATGGCGCGCTTGATGGCCTCTTTCACAGGAAGGCCGTTGAGGAAGTCTGAGTTCTCCAACACGCCCTCTTTGCTCTCATTGGCACCCTTGCTCAGCTCCGAACCTTCGATCACTGATGGTATCGGCAGCCCGAAATGCGTGGCAAAATTCCAGTCGCGCTGGTCACCACTCGGCACCGACATCACCGCACCGGTGCCATAGCCCGCCAACACATAGTCACCGATCCATATAGGAATAGGCGACCCTGTGAACGGATGCTCGGCATAGGCCCCAGTGAACGCGCCAGAAACCGTCTTCACATCGGCCATGCGGTCTCTATCGCTACGCGCTTTGGCCTTTGCGATATAGGCTTCCACCTCGGCCTTCTGCGTAGCGGTGGTTATCTGAGAGACCAGCTCATGCTCCGGTGCCAAGACCATGAAGGAGACTCCGAAAATCGTATCAGGCCGCGTAGTGAACACGTCAACCTTAAACCTTGAACCTTGAACCTTAAACCCTAAAAGCGCTCCTTCCGAACGTCCTATCCAATTCCGCTGCTGCTCCTTCAGGCTCTCGCTCCATTCGAGACCGTCAAGCCCATCCAACAGCCGTTGGGCGTAGGCCGTGATGCGCATGCTCCACTGCATCATCAGCTTGCGCTCCACGGGGTGGCCGCCACGCTCGCTGAACCCGTCCTTCACCTCATCGTTGGCCAGCACGGTTCCCAAGGCTGGACACCAGTTCACGTATGCCTCGCTCAGATAGGCGATGCGGTAGTTGAGCAGGACGGTCTGCTGCTTCGCCCCGTCCCAACTGTTCCATTCATGGGCTGTGAAGAGAGGCGTTTCATCGCAATGCGCATTCACATCTCTGTTGCCGTGCTGCTCAAATTCCTTGACCAGCCGCTCGATGGGCCGGGCGGCATCCGCGTTCTTGCAATACCAGGCATCATAGAGCTTGAGAAAAATCCACTGCGTCCATTTGTAGTAGGATGGGTCGGAGGTGCGCACCTCGCGATCCCAGTCGAAGGAGAACCCGATACTGTCCATCTGCCTGCGATAGGTGGCAATATTCTCCTCGGTGGTCTTGGCAGGATGCTGCCCCGTCTGGATGGCATACTGCTCTGCTGGTAGTCCGAAGCTATCATAGCCCATCGGGTGCAGCACATTGAAGCCCTTCAAGCGCTTGTAGCGCGACACGATATCAGAGGCGATATACCCCAGCGGATGGCCCACATGCAGCCCCGCGCCCGATGGATAGGGGAACATGTCGAGGACGTAGTACTTTGGCCTCTCGCTGTTGTCCTTCGCGGCAAATGGCTTCTTCTTGGCCCATTCGGCCTGCCATTTCCTGTCGAGTTCCTTGGGGTCGTACTGCATGATGCGTCTGATTTTGAAGGTCGCGAAGGTAAGTACTGCCCGTGCCTGCCTTTGGGAATTTTGGGAACATGACCACCCTGCAAAAGCAATAACTTAGCGGCCCACAAGTCATGGCCAGAGCAGAGGAAAAAGCGCACCGTAGGAAGATACTCGCCAGCAACCTGACGGCTGTGGTCAGCATCAGTCTCGTGCTGTTCATGCTGGGCCTGTTGGGTCTGGTGATGCTCTATGCCGATGCGCTTTCCCGCCACGTGAAGGAGAACATCGGCTTCACCATCTACATGAAGGACGATGCCAAGGAGGCCGACATCCTCCAGTTCCAGAAATTCCTCGATGCCTCTGACTTTGTGCGCAGCACACGCTATGTGAGCAAAGAGGACGCTGCCGAATACATGAAGGAGGCCTTGGGCGAGGACTTCCTCGGATTCATGGGCTACAACCCGCTCAAGCGCTCCATAGATGTGCGGGTGAAGGGTGAATTCGCAGATGCGGACGGGATGATCAACATCCAATCGGAACTGCTCAAGAACGCATTCATACACGAGATCGACTACCCTGTGGACCTCATCAGGGTCATCAACCGCAATGTGCGCAAGGCGGGCATCGTCATCATGGTGTTCTGCGGACTGCTGTCGCTCATCGCCATCAGCCTTATCAACAACAATATCCGTCTGACGGTCTATTCCAAACGGTTCCTGATCAACACCATGAAGCTGGTGGGGGCCACACAGGCGTTCATCCGCAGGCCGTTCGTCATCGAGGGCGTGCTGCGCGGACTGGCAGGTGCGTTCGTGGCCTGCATCCTGTTGGCATTGGTCATTCAATTGGCCCATGGGCAGATCCCAGAGCTTTTCGGGTTGGAGAACGTGGAGATAGTAGGCACGCTGTTCGTGGCCGTTCTCGCCCTCGGATTCCTCATCTCATTCCTCTCCACCACCTTCGCAGTGCGGAAGTACCTGCGGTTGAAGGTGGATGAGCTTTATTATTGATGTTTAAGGTTTCAGGTTCAAAGTTTAAAGTTGACCAAACCAAGAACCGTCTCAAACCTTAAACATCAAACCTTAAACTTTGAACTGATTTAAAATGGCAAACGAAAAGAACCCATCCTCCCCCACCTTCACCTTCGAGCGGGAGAATTACATTTTGATGATTGCGGGCCTCGTGGTGCTGGCCATCGGCTATGCGCTGATGGCAGGCGGTGGCTCTGACGACCCGAATGTCTTCAGCGAGGAGATATTCAACACCCAGCGGCTCACCGTTGCCCCGCTGGTCATCCTGGCCGGCTTCGGCATTGAGATAGCCGCCATCCTCTACAAGCCCAAGCGCAAGTAAGGGATGAGTTGGATTGAAGCACTCATCCTTGCCATTGTAGAGGGCATCACGGAATTCCTGCCCATTTCGTCCACCGGACACATGATCATCGCCTCGGCACTGATGGGCATCAACGAGAGCCCTTTTGTGAAGGTGTTCGAGGTCAATATCCAGTTCGGGGCCATTCTGTCGGTAGTGGCGCTATACTGGAAACGGTTCTTCCAGTCGTTCGATTTCTATTTCAAACTCGTAGTGGCCTTCCTTCCGGCCGCTGTGATCGGCCTGCTGCTGAACGATTACATTGATGCCATGTTGGAAAGCGTGACCGTGGTGGCGGTTTCGCTGCTTGTTGGCGGTGTCTTTCTTCTTTTTGTGGACAGGATATTCAACAAGGTGGAGCATCATGAGATCACCTACAGGAACGGCTTTATCATCGGCTGTTTCCAATGCCTTGCCATGATTCCGGGAGTGTCGCGCTCTGCGGCCAGTATCATAGGTGGCATGGCGTTGAAGTATGACCGAAAGACGGCCGCAGAGTTCTCGTTCTTCCTCGCGGTGCCCACCATGTTCGCAGCGGCCTCCTACAAGCTGCTCAAAGGCTACAAGGACATCACCTCTGACGACCTTGGCATCCTGCTGTTCGGCAACGTGGTGGCCTTCCTTGTGGCCATGGCCGCCATCAAGTTCTTCATCGCGTTCCTCACCAGATACGGGTTCAAGATGTTCGGATGGTACCGGATCATTCTGGGCACCATCCTGTTGGTGATGCTGGCATTGGGCTACGATCTGAGCATTGTCTAAAATAGTTCAAGGTTCAAAGTTTATAGTTCAAAGTCCTTTCAGCTGCTGAAACGCTGATCTGCTGATAACCTGACCGCCTAAACTTCCCTCGTCCCATGTCCCTCGTCCCTTCTCCCTTCAACTTCAAAGAGGGCGAGACCCTGCTGTTCGACAAGCCCATTGGCTGGACCTCCTTCCAGATGGTGAACCGTGTGCGGGGCATGATTCGCAGGCTTATCAATGAGCGCAATATCAAAGTGGGCCATGCGGGCACGCTCGACCCGTTGGCAACAGGTCTGCTGGTGCTCTGCACAGGCCATTCGACCAAGAAGATCGATGCCATTCAGGCAGCAGAGAAGCAGTACACAGGCACCATCTTCCTCGGTGCCACGAGGCCCAGCTACGACATGGAGACACCCGTGGACGCGACCTTCCCCACAGAAAACGTCACGGAGGACAGCATCCGTTCCGCTGCGAAGACCTTCGAAGGGGCGATTGACCAGATTCCGCCCGTGTTCTCTGCCAAAATGGTGGAAGGCGAGCGCAGCTACGACCTTGCCCGCAAAGGCGAAGCGAAAGAACTCGCGGCCAAGCGCGTCACCATCACAGCATTCCTTGTCACTGATGTGCGTAGGGTGGAAGGTGGCATCGAGGCCGATTTTGACGTGACCTGCTCCAAAGGCACCTACATCCGCTCACTGGCCCACGACCTCGGCCAGAAGCTGGGCTGTGGCGGATATCTGCAAAGCCTGCGCAGGACACGCATCGGGGAACACAAGGTGGAGGACGCCCTCACTGCCGAGCAGTTCCATTTCATCCTCTTCGGAGAAGGGCCACGGAAGGAGTTTGATGGCCGGATCGAGGGAAGGGACTGACGCCTCTTTCACAGTAGGACTCAAGTGTTCGTGGATTGTGAAAATGACCGGTGGCCGAGAAAGAAGGTGTCCGATCACCTGACCGGCACGCCCTATCTCCAGTAGATACTTGGCAGTCGCAGGAATCTCAGGATGATATTTATAGGCCTGAACACCATCTGGGCCGCCCTTCGCATAGCTCTTCTTCCAAAACTCAGTCTCTGTGTGGTGATCTTCTCAAAACTGAGGTCTCCGGTCTTTTCGTGGTGAGGCTTTGGCCTTTTCTTTTTTTCGAGGACCAGAATGCTATCGTAGTAGTGGATGGAGTCAACACTTTGGGTAAAGGTGTCAGCCTTGAAACCAAGCTGTTCCGAGTGGTGGGCATTGAGCTGGTCAATGAAACCCTTGCTATACTCTATAAAGGTGCCCATGCGCTTGCGCCCTCCGCCATACTCGATCCAATACGAGGTGTGCAGGTCTTCGCAGAGGTACACGCCATTTTCCTTCACGTGGTCAAAAAGCTCCTCATAACTCACTATTTGCTGTCGCATCGAATGCCCGCCATCATCGATCAGAATGTCCACCATCGGAATGGAGCGCTTCACCTCCCTTAAAAAGGCCCTGTCCGACTGCGACCCGATGAATATCCTGATATTCTCCTCTTCAAGTTCTCTGCACTGCGGATTCACATCAATGCCATAGATCTTTGCTTTCGGCCCGAAATAATCCTTCCACATCTGAAGGCTCCCTCCTTGAGACACGCCAATCTCCAATATCGTGATCTCCTTGTCCCTGAACCGGGCGAAATGGCGGTCGTACACATCGAAGTAGTGCACCCATTTATGGATGAGCCGCTTGTCATTCTGGCGGAAATACTTCTCAAGGTCGTTCATGGAGTGATGTCGTGGCATTCGCCACGGATGAAGGTCGGTATGGGTCGCGCAATGTGCAGCGCAAGTAAGCAAAATGGCAGCGTTTGCATGAATCCGTCCTTCGCATTCTCAGTTCCTGACCAAGAGCACTTTATACCGATTTATTCTCTCCCGTTCGAAAGTGTTTCACATCCGCCTTGGCAATTTGGCCGGATATACATCTCATCAGGCCATCAACAAGTGTTGTCCACTCGTAATGGAAATTTCAGCTGAACACCAACCGGTGACCATATAACCAGACAGGATTGGAGCGGTGGGTCATTTCTCTGATGGTCACGCGTTCAGAATACCAGTCTGTTTGTTGATGCTCTCCTGATGGATGGCGCGGAAGAGCTGGATGATGAACTCCTCGCTCAGCCCTTTCGGCCCTGATTTCTCCAGATGGCGGGCCATAAGCTCGTTCCATCTTCCTTCCTGAAAGATGGTCATGTTGTGCATTTTCTTGAATCTGCCGATGTCGTCCACCACCTTCATGCGGTAGCTGAGCATCTCCAGCAGCTGGTCGTCAATCTCGTTGATGGCCGTTCTGAGGTCTTCCACACTTTTCAGCTCCACACCCTCGGGCAGTTCATCGCGCACCACCAGTTGGCGCATAATCTCTGCCAACTGCACTGGTGTCACCTGTTGTCTGCTGTCGCTCCATGCCGCATCGGGGTCGATGTGCGTTTCTACCATCAGCCCATCGAACTTGAGGTCGAGGGCCATCTGCGCCACCGATTGGATGAGGTCGCGATTGCCTGAAATGTGGCTCGGGTCGTTGATGAGCAGCAGGTCGGGGAGCGCCTTGCGGAATTCGATGGCCATCTGCCATTCGGGCCGGTTGCGGTAGATGCTGTGGCCGTATTGCGAAACACCCCGATGCACCGCCCCAAGGCGCGAGATGCCGCTGGTGGCCAGACGCTCGACCGCTCCGATCCACAGGGCCACATCGGGGTTCACGGGATTCTTGACAAGCACGGGAATGTCCACTCCCTCCAATGCATCGGCCACTTCTTGAACTGCGAAGGGGTTGGCGGTGGTGCGTGCGCCTATCCATAGGATGTCGATGCCCGCTTTCAAAGCCTCTTCCACATGACGGGCGTTGGCTACTTCCACGGTCACGGGCAGGCCTGTCTCCAGCTGCACGCGTTTCAGCCACTGAAGCCCTATGCTGCCCACACCTTCAAACGAACCGGGACGGGTGCGCGGTTTCCAGATGCCGGAGCGGAAGATGTCTGCTCCGATGGCCTTCAGTCCGTGGGCGGTCTGCAACACCTGTTCCTCGGTCTCGGCACTGCATGGCCCGGCTATCAGAAGCGGTCGTTTGTGTGCCGCAACGGGCCATGCCCCATACTTGTCCATCACCTGTAGCATCTGCACCGCCTCTATCGTACTGTCGCCCATTGTTGTTCCGCTTGCAAACTTACGTGTGCAGCAGAGAACAATGGAAGAGAAGAAGGGTTCGGCACACTCAGGCCTTTTGGATACTGCGCACGATCAATGGCAGAAGCGCCCCCGCAACATCGGCCAGCAGGTCGGGCCATTCACCTGTGCGGGTCTTCAGGCAGCAATGCTGGTAGTATTCTGTGGCCGAACCCACAACAAGTGCCCAGCACGCCACTGCCAGCACGGTCATTTTCCATTGGAGGGAGCGCAGACCATGGACCAGCAGGATGCTGCCAACGGCAAAGATCACTGCATGCACCACTTTGTCGCTGAAAGGGAAATCGAGCCACCAGAATTTTGGCAGGCCGCTCGACTCAGAAAGGAGCAGGAACAGGATGACTGCCGTCCAAGCGGCAGCGGGAACAAGATTCAGAATGCGCACAGCGCCAATGGATCAACCGATGAGGGCTGCGTATGCCTTGGCATCGAGCAACGAGTCGATCTCGGCAAGGTCGGTCACCTTCACCTTGATCATCCAACCCTTTCCATAAGGGTCGGTGTTCACCAGTTCGGGATCGCTTTCCAGACCATCGTTGTATTCCAGGATCTCACCGCCAACGGGCATGAACAGGTCAGATACGGTCTTCACTGCTTCCACGGTGCCGAACACTTCCTCGGTCTCGAGGGTCTCGCCCACGGTTTCCACCTCCACATACACGATATCTCCCAATTCACCTTGGGCATAGTCGGTGATGCCGATGGTGGCGATGTCGCCATCCAATTTCAGCCATTCGTGTTCTTTCGTGTAGCGGAGTTCTGCGGGAATGTTCATCAGGGATGTGTAAAGGTTCGGAACGCTGCCAAAATTAGACTTTTCAGTATTTGTGGCGTGAAGAATTATCCACCATTTATCCTGTTCCTACTGCGCCAGTGTGAACCTCAGGCTGATGCCTGCCGCGTGGTTCTCGGTGGGGAATGAGGAGGAGACCACTGGGCGGTTGATGGTGGCATCATAATAGAACCTGACGTTGATGCGCTCGCTGATGACATAGTCTGCGTTGAACTTGATGCTGATGAGTTTCTGCCCGGCCGTGGCCTGATCCAGTTCCTCCTCCATTCTGCGAATCATGGTGCGCGTATCGCGGATGCTGAAATCGAGGCGCAGGTTGAGGTCGGACATGATGCGCTTTGCGTTCTTGCCCAGTTTGAACGGGAATTTCACATTGCGGAACGTGTAGCCCGCACCGATGATGTACTCCTCGCTGGTCACCTCGGTGAGCTGGTTGTTGGCCATGTTGAACGACAGCATGCGGCTTGTCTTCATTTCCAACTTGGCCAGCAGCGAGTTGACGAAGTTGAAATCGAAGCTGAAGAGCGGGCTGAACTGTTCGCTGATGGTGATGGTGTTGATCTGCAACTTCGGCACGAAATTGCCCGAGCTGTCGCGGGCAGTGGGGAAATCGGGGTCGGTGGCCAGGCCCTGAAAATTGAGATTCGTGGCAAAGCTGCTCACGCTGTAGGTGGAGCGGTAGGCGTGGCCGAAGGTGACGTTGCGGGCGAACTTCTTCACGAACGGAATCTTGCCGATGCCATCGTAAGTAACGCGCCAGTTGGGCAGTGGCACCTTGGGGAAAGGGGATGTCTCGATGGTCGATGCATCGAAAACACCGTATGCCGAGAGGAAGGCAGGGATGAGCACATCCTGCTGGCGGTCGCCATAGCCCTCATAGAAATCGCCTTCGGGACTCAGCACGTCAGGATACTGCTCGGCCAGACGCTGGGAGATGATGGCCCGGTTGTCGCGGAACTGCTGGAAAACGGGCGATGAGTTGTCCTCCAGATCCTTTGTGAAGGCAGTTCCGATGGTCAGATAGCTCATGCTGAAATTGCCTGTGGTCACCTCATTGAAACTCAGTGGCGCGCCCACACTCTCATCCCATCTGAAGAATTCGCTCACACTCTCGGTGTAGGTGCGCGTGGCAGTGAGGTCGATGCGGAAACCGTTGATGGGTTCCACGGTGGCGCGCATGTTCAGCGAGCTGCTGCGCGACTGCGTGAGGGGCATGTTCTGCAACGGGTCGTCAGAGATCCATCGCCCACGTATCGCCTCTGTGCGGATGTCATAGCCCGTGGGCTGGTCGTCAAACGCATTGCTCTGCCAGCCGAACAGGAAGGGCACGAAACCGATCTTGTTGTCCATGCCATTGTCTATGCCGAAATAGTTGGTCTGCGGCCGATAGCCGGGCAGCGATGTGCCGTTGGTCTCCGAATAGGTCACGTTGGCCGATTTCACCATCATCAGGAAGGATGCCACCTGTTCTCCGATGACGCGCAGCACATTCACCTTCTCCTTTTCCACTTCGGTGGTGTCGCCCTCGGCAGGCTTTGTGGGCTTGGCAGCGGGCTTGGCATTGCGATTTGCCCGGCCCTGCTGATTTATTTTCTTGAGGAACGGAACCTTGTTGTAGAGCTGGGTGAAGTTCATGTTGGTGTTCACCTGCCAGTTCTGAGAGTTCTGAACGGTGTTGCCGAACGAGTTCTGCTCGAAGGTGCCCGTGTCAGGGTTGCGATGCAATGGGGCGGCCGTCCAACCGTAGTTGCCCGTATAGGACGCGGTGGATGTGACCCAGCTGAACCACGGTATCTTGTTGATGGGCAGTGTCCAGTTCACAGTGGTCGCGTGGTTGTAGGCGGTGGTCCTGCCTCCTCGCAGCACGTTGCTCCAGATGGAGTCGCGCATGTGGTCCCAGTTGTCGAAGCGGTCGTCCACGCGGCCTTCGGGCTCATCCACCCGTCCGAAGTTGAAGGCGTCATACTGGATCTTGATGGCCTGCGTCAGGTCATATTTGAAATGGTATTCCCTGTTCCAGAGGAACGATTTCTGGAAGGTCGGCTCGATCTTGATGTCCGCATAGTCGGTCGTGTTGCGCAGCTTCTGTTCCTGATATCTGCGGTCCATGTCGGTGCGGAAACCAAGGCGTCCCGGCAGATAGTTGAAGTTGAAATCCTTCACCGGCTTGAGCCATGGCGACTTGAGGAAATTGCGCGACCATTTGATGAAACCGTCCTTCCGCTTCTGATAGAGGGCCAGTTTCTCCTCTTCCTCCTTCACAATGGTGCTTGGGGCCTTGGCGCGTTTCAGGCTGTCCACCACCAGTTTCTGCTCCTTCACGCGGTTCTCACGGTTCTCTTTGCCCTTGTCGATGAGTATGTTGGTGAACTTGAGCTTGGCGAAGGGCCGCACGTTGTTCACCTTCGGGGCATAGTCATAGTTCATGCCGCCCCTGTAGGTGCGGGTCTGGTTGGTCTCGTAATAGATGCTGCGCTCATACTGCTGGTTGTATCCATAGTTGAACGAGAAGTTCGACAGGTCGGTGGGCAGCGGCACGCCTTTGCCCGTGCGCTGCTTGCGTATGTCCGTGAAATTCATGCTCCTGCGCTTGATATACGTCTCGGTGACGTTGCGCAGCGAGTCCTGCCGGGCGGCCGCATTGTCGGCCCCTTCCAGATCGGCCAGCGAAGCGCTCATGCTCACATCGGGGTCGAGCGGGTTGAACTCGGGCTTGGCGAAAGTCTCGGAATAGGCCAGATACATCGGCACATTCACCGCCCATTTCTTCGGCAGGAACATGCCCAGTTGCATCGTGGTGGCCAGATCATAGTTCAAGGTGCTCTGCCGGTAGCGCTCGCTGGGCTTGCTGTCGAACGCACCGAATCCGAACTTGCTGTAGTTGAATGCTGCGGTCACCGTGGCAAAGTCCGCCAGTTTGATGTTGGCCTGCGAGGTGGTGGCCCATCCGCCCTTGTTGTCAAAGTCGGTGAGGCGCAGCTCGTTCACCCATACCTCCACGCATTTCTCCAGTCCGTCATCGCCATCGTGCGGGCCGCGTTTCTTGGGATTGCGGATGCCGATCATCACGCTCTTCACATTGCCAAGGTTCGGATTCCCCTTCACATAGATCATGTTGCGCGGCCCGTGGGGCACGGCATAGCGCTGGGTGAGGCTTACGGATGGGTCTGAGATCAGCTCGCGGTTCCGCTGCGTCTTCACCCCGATCAGCTCATCAAAGGCCACATCGATGTTGTTGAGCAGTGGCCACACCTCATACTCGGCCGTGGCACCGGGCAGGGTCACGATGGCCGGGATCACATATTCATAATAGTTGTTGTCGAAATCGGTGCCCAGTCGCATGAAGACCTCGATGTCGCCATCGTTCAGAATCTCGGGGTCGATGGCCTCGGCATGCACGAACATCTTGAGGCGTTTGTACGACCGGATGTCCAGCGGCACATTCTTGAAGGCTGCACGGGCATCGCCATCGGCCAGACCGCATGCTTTGAGCAGGAGCGACTGCTCGTTCAACTGGCGTAGCGAGGTGCTGCTGTTGGGCGTCTGCTGTCGCGTGATGCCGGGAGGCAGGATGTAATGCACCGGTTCCTTGCTTCCGTTCTCCTCCAGATTCACCACCGAGATGTCGAATGTGCCACCGCTTGTGCCATCATCCGGTACGTATTCGCCCGGCTCCTGAAGTGGGAACTGATAGCGCCTCCATTCTCCCCGAACCAGCTCCAGCCTTGCAAATCGACAGACCACACTGTCCTCAAAATCCTTGAAGAACATCCGCAGGAAACGGATGGAGCGGAAGTCCTGAATGTTGCCCACCACTTTCTCTGGAATTCGCACCGGAATCTTGAACTGATACCAGTCCACGTCCACCGGCTGCCCGTTGGCGAGCGATCCCTGCCCCTGCACCACATCGGTGATGTAGTTCTGCCCCAGCACCATGTCCTCCCTGCGCAGGCTCACTTTATACTGGAAATAATTCTCCGCTTCAGAAACCGTGTTGTCGCGGTTGATGTCCTCCACGTTGGGCAATGTGCTGTTCGATGCCTGGAACGAGGTGCCGCTCTGCTCTGCCGTGGGCGAGTTGTTCTCCAGTCCGTTGAAATCCTTGTAGCGGTCGAGCACAGATGCTTCCTGCGAATCGAACTCATCGCTTCGGTAATAGCGAAAGTTGTCTGTCGAAGGGTCACCGACCAGTTTGTCATACGCGCTTTGACTCAAAGTCCCTGCACCCTTCATGGAATCCAGCTTGTGCAGATACATTGGGCTGAAGAACTCGCCCTCCTGCTCATCATTCAGACCGTCAAGCCCGATGTCCTGATAGGGCCGCGATTCCGGGTCGTTGTCAAACACGTTGATGATGTTCTGGACCGATGGCACCAGACCCCAGGCCGTGGCGTCCACCGGATTGGGGTTGGTGGGTGTGGGCAGGCCGTTCTCGAACGATTTGCGGCCATCCCTCAGGATGTCTTCCGAAATGTTGCCAAGGTTGAAATAGAGGTCGCCCCCGGTATGCTGGGTTTGATCGTCCTTCGCGAAAGGGTCCATCATCCAGAACTGGATGAACTCGATGTTGTTCTGCTCGAAATCGGGCGTGGTTATGGGCCGCATGATGCCGCCCCAGCGAGAGTCGGGCTCCTTCAGGCGTCCATTCTCATCCAGACCTGCGGCCCGTTTCACCCCGTCAGGGTCAATTCCGTCCGCATCATAGTTGTAGGGGCCTTTCAGATAGGGATAGTAGGCCACATCGAACACGGGCAGGTTGGTCTGCTGGCCCTGCAACTGCGACTCCCGGTTGGGGAATATCTCCTGCTCCAGAATGCCTCTTGTCAAATGGTCCGAACGGTCGTCAGCCGTCAGATGGCTCGGAGTGAGGGTGTTGTCGCGATAGAACAACGGGTCGAGGATATACCAGTTGATGCGCGCACGGTTCATCCCGAAACCGATATTGTTGCTCAGCGAGCCTTCGGGGAACATGTCGCTGCCCGGCTGACCCTGTGGCGTGCTGGCCAGCACCCACGACTGCTGCTGCTTGAGGTCGATGAAATTGACGCTGCCCTCAAAGTCATCGATGTAGGCGATGCCTCCCTTGCTTATGGCGCTGGCATTGCCCGGGATCAGGTGCGCGAACTCGCCCTGAAAAGCTATGCTCGATGGTGCCTTTGTGTTGATGAGCGGAATCTTGTCCACCAGCTTGGTCAACAGCCGCGATTCGGTGCGATAGGTTCCGTCCACGCCCCAGATGGTGTTGTTGATGGGTTCGTCCCCGATGTTCACCTTCTGCGTCAGTGGGCGTTCGCTCAGGTTCAGCACCGTGGCCCCAAGGGCGAAATCTTTGCTCACCACATAGTCCAGATGCACACCGCCCAAGGTCTTCTGCTGAATGCTGAACAGCGAGTTGCTTTCACTCGTGGCGCGAATGGGCGTGTTGGATTGCAGCAGGCTCTCGTTGATGATGGTCACCCGGCCCAGCACATAGTCCACCGTATAGTCCTGATTCTCTACCAATGTGCTTCCCCCGGCCGTGACCACCACGCTTCCCTGCGGAATGTTCATGCCTCCGAGCGAGATGACCGCTCCGCCTTCATTCTTGTAGGTTCCTGCCAGCAGGAATCGGTTCAGTTCGGGATAGAACAGGGCCACCTGCTTGGTGCTGTCATAGAGCTGCTTGTAAACGTATTTCTTGGCAATGGCCTCTTCGGTCGGCAGGTTGAACCTGCTCTCCAAGTGCCGTCCGAAGGGTTCTACCTTGGGCAGATAGATCCGGCCCGTCTGGCTGCTGATGGTCACGCCTTCCACAAAGTCGAAGAAACCATCGGGATAAGGGTCGTTGTTGTTGTTCAGTTTGTCCATGCCCATGGTGCGCAGCAGGATCTGGCTGGCAATGGCCCCCTCGGTGATGTAGTTGGTGCGGGTGCCCGCTGACACGTTGTCATAGATCACATCCAGCCTGAAATCTTCGCGCGAAAGCTGATAGGCCCCGATGTTATAGACGTTCTTCATCATCAGGTCCCAGGTCGGCAGCTTGGGATTGGTCACCGTGCTCTTGAGCATCTTCACATACAGCGCCTGCGCACCGCTGATCCCGTCCGTGGAGAATTCACCCACCTGATGCACCTTTCCGGCATAGGTATATTGATAGGCCACAGCCAGCACCTCGTTGGGCTGCAGTTCGCGGTTGAGCGACAGGTAGCCCAACTGCGGATGGAAACGGTATTCTGTCGGATTGAGCTTGGTGGCCAGTTCCAACGGCTCATAGTCCTGCGAGTTGACAAAGTTGTACGGTTCCGCCAGTCCCGCGAGGGTCGATGTAACCTGACTCACATTCCGTGCTGCGGAATAGGTGGTGTACATCGTATTGTAAAGGCTGTTGGCGTTGTTGTTGGGCACGCCCTCGGCTGTCCCCTGCGCAGGGTTGATGAATGTGTTGTTGTAGGTGTTGCCCGGTGGCAGCTCGCCAAGGTCCATGAACGCCACGATGTTGCGCGAATCATCATTGAAGTTCACGCTGGTCACCCACACCTCGATGCGGTTGATCATCACGGGCGAGCGGATGATCGGCAGCTCGTTGAGCCATTCGTCATAATGGTCGCGGAAGAACTGCG
>JAIPBJ010000034.1 GCA_021739625.1 Flavobacteriales bacterium
ACTGCATTACATGCTCCTTCCGGTCATCATACATGTTGCAGATGGAGCAAGTGCCTGCGTCATCAAATGTGAGCAGCGGATCGTCAGTGGAAGAAAGTATGCACCGGGTACAAGGTTGGACTGTCATATTTCGACCGCTCTATCAGGATAGTTGATCAGCACCGCCCTCAGTTTTCCGTAATAAACGAACATGGATGAGGCTGCAATTCCTTGAATGCCCATGTTCTTGGCGCGGACAAGGTCTTCTTGTCCAGAGGCACCGCCAAGCACTATTATCGGCACAGTCACATGGTGCATGATGGTCTCCACCGCCTCCAGATCATAGCCCTGATATGTGCCGTCATGATCTATGAGATGCACGAGAAGTTCGCCAGCACCCGAATCCACCGACTGGCGTGCTGCCTGCTCTATGGTCAGTCCTGTGTCAATGGTCCCACTGTGGGTGTACACCCTGTATGCGCCTGTCTGCACATCCTTTCTCACATCCAGACTGACCACCACTGATGAGCAGCCAAGCTCCTTTGCCACCTCATTTACAAGTGTTGGGTTGGTGAAGGCCGCAGAATTCAGACTGACCTTTTCGTATCCATAGGAGATGACGTGCGCGCAGTCGGCCACACTGTTCAGGCCACCACCGTAACCCAATGGGAAGAATGCCTCTTCGGCCAGTTCCCGTAGCAATCTGTGAGGCACCGGTTCGTGGTTCAAAGAGGATCTGAAGGCCATGACGAAAAGTTCGTTCACGCCTTTTTCGTTGAATATGTGCACTGCGTTCAGCGGGTCGCCCACATACGCAGGGTCGGAGAAACGGACGGTCTTGTAAAGACCGTTGCCCATGATGCCCAAGACAGGTATGATGCGGCTCTCAAGCATCTTGCAATGAAGCTTTCGGTTCGGTGACGATCAGTTGTGTGAACAGCTCTTTACCAAAATGGTGACTTTTCTCCGGGTGGAACTGAAATCCCCACACGTTCCCCTGTCTCACTGCAGAAACAAACGGAACTCCGTAGTGCGAAGTAAGCAATACGGTCGAAGCATCGGTGGGCTTGGCATGAAACGAATGAGTGAAATAGAACCGCATTGGCTGCTTCCAGAAGGTATTCGTCCCTTGGGGGCCGGCCTCTACCATGTTCCAGCCCATGTGAGGCACATTCAATGGCCGTCCAAGACCGTCCTTGGATGGGAAACGGACCACATTGCCTTTAATCAACCCAAGTCCATTGCTCGTACCTTCCTCACTGCGGTCAAAAAGCAGTTGCATGCCCAGACATATACCTATGAGCTGCCCACCACATACCACATAGCGATGTATCGCCTCGCTGAACCCAGCAGCATCAAGCCGCTTCATGCCTTCGTCAAAAGCACCCACCCCGGGCAGGATGATCGAGCTGTATCGACTGATCAGTCTCGGGTCTGCAACTGCTTCCGAACGGATGCCGGCACTATGCAACATGTTCTGCACGGCTGCCACATTGCCCAGCCCGGTCTGAATAATGCCGACCGTGGGTCTATCAGCATCACCACGTTTCATTATAGGGTCTTCAGCATCCTTGCCCGAAAGCAAGCGGGCAAACTTCTCATAATTGTCTGTGGCATTGAAGCAGGTCTCCTGAATGATCTTGGAAGATGCGCGCATGGCCACCACTTCATTCTCTTCCAACGCAAAGAACCTATCGATCAAGGCATGAACCCCTTCAGGGCTGTTGTCTTTGATGATGAACCCATTGCGGCCATCGATGACTATTTCGGGCACACCACCCACATTAGGGCCAATGATCGGTATGCCGAACGCGGCACATTCCATCATGGATACCGGTATGCCTTCGTAATGGCTCACATTTATCAGCACATCTGGGGCAACGACTTGAATGCGTTCCATCACTTCATGAAGAGGAAGAAAGCCATGGAAATGCACTTTAAGGTTTGGCATGCCATCAAGGAGTTCAGCGGCCATTTTTTTCACATCGCTCTCATAGGCAACATCACCTCCGGCCCCGACATGATGCCACTCCAGCACTGGGCCTCTCCAAAGCGCCAACGCTCGTATCAGTGTTTCCAGATTCTTCACTGGCACAATGCCAGAGAGAGATAGGATTTTTTTTGGTGTGTTCCCTTGGAACGGAATGGGATTCTGTTCGGCAACGCCCAATCTGTGAAGCGCAAACCGATGTGAATAGCGTGGATATCGTTCCCACAGATAACGCCTGCCATGCTCCGAGATGCAGCAGATACAGTTCGCGTGTTGAAAGATCTTATTGCGAAATGGGAGATAATTGAACGGATGCCGCTCTGCGTACAGGTCTGCGCCATGAACCCTTGTGTAGAAGAACTCGATGATCCCCTGTCTTTTCCACTCTGCCAGCATGTACGCCTCGCCAATGTTCCAATAGGTATACCAAACATAGTTGGCTGGATCATCACCAATCGAATTCAATGTCGCGAGCAATTCCTGACCAACTCTATGGGCATGTTCCTTATAGGCAAGGGCGGTTTTGAAGGTCAGTAGATTAAGAGGCGAGCCAAGTATTCGCAGGTCACGCCTTGTCTCACTGAAGAGTGTGACGATGAACTGTCTAACAAGAATGTAGAGCTTACTTATGGTCGTAATCTCAGTATGTTTCAAAGTGAGTAATCTCACCCCTGTAGGTACCTCAAAAAGTGCTGGTTGATCACTGTGTTTAGTGATCAGTACGATCTCTTCAAAATGGCCCACAAGATGCTTCAGTTCCTCATGGAAGAACGGCTCGCCCATGCTGAAGGGATATCCCTCAAGCATCACAGCAAGCTTTCGGGGTCTTGTTGGGGCCGTATCGTTTCTCCGTAGCATCTTGATCAAAAATCAATCGTCAGTGACCTATGCTTGAATACAGGTGGAACAGCCTATTCACATAGTTCTGAATATCGTATTTCGAAGCCAATGCTTTCGCACAGGAACTCATCTGTTTCCATGTCGGAACACTTGCGACCTGAGCTACATGTTCAGCAAAAATAGGTGCATCAGCTTCTGAGATGAGAAATCCATTTGCTCCATTTTCGATCAGACCCCTGTTTCCCTTGCCATCAAGTGCGACCACTGGGAGTCCGGCAGCCATGGCCTCCAACAATACAAGGCCGAAGGGTTCGTAGGTGGCGCTGTGAACATAGATATGACTTGTCCACAACAGCTGTTCAATGTGATTGACATTGCCAGGGAAGTGAACATGCTCCGCAAGTCCCATCTCCAAGGACCTTTGAATCAATGCAGCCCTGAGCGGGCCATCACCAGCAAGTGTCAATGTCGCGTCAAGGCCATCGCGTCTTAAGATATCAAGCACATCAAGAAGAAAGCCCTGATTCTTTTTTTGAACGAAAGATCCAATGTTGATCAGTTTGATCTTCGTGCCGGCCTGCGGTTGGCATGCGGCATCTGCCGAGAACCGAAGGAAGTCAATCGCATTGGGAAGGAGTTGGATTTTCTTCGCAAGATTTTCGGGCAGGTTGTTCTTGAAAAATTGCTCCGTGTCAGCGCTGATGGCGATGAAATTGTTACCGCATCGGGCATACTGCCTTATCATGAATGCCCGCTCATAGGATTCTGTGATCCGTTTTCGACTTGCCGTTTCGTTCCACTGAAGTTTCTTGAACTGCGGCATGTTGTCGTGGCAATGGGTGAAATACCGCACTCCGTACTGAATGTTGAAGCGGGTCATCATCTCGGCTTCGAACAGATGGGAGTGGATCACATCCGGTCTGAAATCATGCAGGAAGGCGTTCCATTCTTCCAAATCGACCTGCCATTTTCCGAGAATGGAAGGCACAACTTTCGAATTTACGGTCACAGGCCTAATATCAGGATATTCTTCGGCATAGTCATGGATGTTCCTCATGGTGACCAACGCCACCTCTACCTCCGGCAGACGGTCAAGGCTTCGCACCATGTCCAGACACAGACGTTCGGCACCGCCCTTGCTCAGCGAGGGTATGACATGCACAACACGCAGTTTCTTCAGCGGTTTTATCTGCATACGGTCAATTCAGTCTCGGAATCCTTTGGAAATGCATTTGGAATCATGGTTCAATTTGCATTTCGCGATCTTGCTTTTCGGGCATTCCACCAAGTTCCGAATCCCGGGACCATCATTAGAATAAAGAAGCCCTTGGCCTTGGTGTGCATGTGATCAGGAGCGGTGAACAACGACCACATAACGGTTCCCAATGCCTTGAGACTGTCATTGTTCGCTGCATGATATTCGGCCATTCGGAACCGTACATCGCTCAGCAGATGTCTTTTCGTCCTACGGCTCAGGGCCGATGAGAAAGGGGTCCTGAAAAATTTCAGAAGGCCATCATGCCGTTTGAATGCTGCCGTGGTGGCACGGTTCACGGAGTTGCCGTCATGCACACGATACAGTATCATGCATTCGGGCATGAGAATAACAGGATGCTTGGTTGCGATGCTGCACCAAAGCACGGAATCTTCCACCATCACAATGTCTGTACGGAACTGGAATTCTGTGAGAATATCCTTGTGGATGCAGGCCCTTGACGGTGAGACAGGATGTGTGAAAAGCCATTCGGCCACATTGCCCGAAATGGCAGGTACAGCTACCGGTGTCGCTTCGGAACCATCCCAGATGCAGAAGCTCGAAATTATCAATGCCTTCGGGTCGCCATTGGATAAGATGAATGCGTTGAGGCGGTCAAGATATTGTTGCAGATAGCGGTCATCGCTGTCAAGGAAGCAGATGTACTGTCCTTTGGAATGGCGGATTCCGTTGTTCCTTGCCGCACTTCGTTCCGCGTTCGGCTGATGAACATATCTGATGCGTGGGTCATCGCACGCAATTTGCTTCACCACCTGCCGCGTGTGATCCGTGCTGCCGTCATCCACGATGATGCACTCCCAGTCTTCAAAAGACTGTGCCTGCACCGAAGCAATGGTCTCCTTCAGGAGTTCGGCCCGGTTATACGCTGGAATGACAATGGAGAATCGAGGGCTCAAGTGGCGATGGCGTGGCCCAAACATACGCAGAACGCAGCATTGCTTAGCCGAAATTGAGCTGATAGACCTTTGCGAGGTCGTCATCAGAATGTACGTTCACCCCTAGATCTTTGATGAGACCTGTGCCCACGCCATAGACCCAACCATGCAGATTCAATTCTTGCCCTCGGTTCCAAGCGGCCTGCACTATGGAGGTCTTGGCAAGGTCGAGCACCTGTTCCTTCACATTGAGCTCCACAAATTTGTCGAAACGTTCTTCTTCGTCCGTTATGCTGTCCAGTTCTTTCTGGTGGAAACGATAGACGTCCTTCAGATGGCGGATCCAATTGTCGATCAGACCAATGGACCTGTTGCTCATTGCGGCCTGCACACCCCCGCAGCCATAGTGACCGCACACGATAACATGGCTCACCTTGAGCACATTGACCGCATAGTCAAGCACGCTCAGCATGTTCATGTCGGTGTGGATCACCATATTGGCAATGTTCCGGTGAACGAACACTTCGCCTGGCTGTGCCCCGATGATCTCGTTGGCAGGAACCCGGCTGTCTGCACACCCGATCCACAGCACCGGTGGTTGCTGACCCCTTGCCAGTTTGGCGAAATACTCTCTGTCAATGGCAAGTTTGTCCTCGACCCATTTCCGGTTGTTGTCAATCAGATCCTTATAGAAATCCTGTCCCATGTTGTTTGAACTCATGTTCATTTTATTGGTTAATCATTGACCGGTCATGTATTCCGTGGATTCGATGCCTATGGTGCCTACGGTGATGTTGCGGGGCGGGGCCGTGTGTTTCTTGAAATTCTGAATGACCTCAAGCACATCATAGTTGATGCTCACACAGTTCGACCCGTCAACGACCACAATGGAATACTCTGGAAGACGCTCAAGTATCCTCTGAATACTTCCTTTGTTCAGGAAGGTCACTTCTTCGGAGAGGGTGAGAACCGTGACATCCTCGCCATTATCGTTCTGTTCAATATGCCGATGGTAACTGTGCTTGAGATTCTGGAGGAGAATGAAATAGATGGCCACAGCCATTCCTAAACCGATACCTCTCAGCAGGTCTGTGAGCAGAATGGCCACCACTGTGACAATGAACGGGATGAACTGTTCGCGGCCCATGCCATACATGCCCTTGTAAAGTGAGAATTTTGAGAGTTTGTATCCGACCATGAGCAGGATGCTGGCCAAGGCCGCGAGCGGGATGTGGTTGAGCAGTGCAGGTATGAGTATGGCCGATGATAGGAGTAGGAATCCGTGAAAAATGGCTGATATCTTGGTCCTGCCACCTGAATTGATATTGGCAGAGCTGCGCACGATCACCTGTGTGAGAGGCAGACCACCGATGAGGCCCGCTACCATATTGCCCACGCCTTGGGCCTTCAGTTCGCGGTCTGTGTCGGTGCTGCGCCTCTGCGGGTCGAGTTTGTCGGTCGCTTCCACTGACAATAGTGTTTCCAAGCTGGCGACAACGGCCAATGTCACCGCCACCACGTAAACGTCAGGATTGGTGATGGCCGAAAAATCAGGCATCTTGAAGAAACTGATGAAATCACCGGGCGAGCCTGCCACGGGCAGTTGCACCAGATGTTTCCCTGTCATGTACAGATCCGGGGCAAACGCACTGAAGGCAAGGTTGAGCAATGTGCCAACAACGACAACGAAAAGTGCACCGGGCAGAAAACGGAACAGTGTGATGCGCTGCATGAAAGGGCGTTCGAACAGCAGCAGCAATGCCAAGGAAACAGCCGATATGATGATGGCACCAAGGCTGCTGTATCGGAATGCATTATAGATCTCCGTGAAGGTGTTCTGGCCATCACTCTGAACAAAATCGAGGTCTCCAATGAAATCCTCGTCATAGCCCAAGGCATGTGGGATCTCTTTCATGATGAGGATCAGACCTATGGCGGCCAACATTCCCTTGATCACTGATGAAGGGAAATAGTAGGCCACTACGCCAGCCTTGAGGAATCCAGCGGTGAACTGGAGCATGCCTGCCAGCACCACGGCCAAAAGGAATGCCTCGAAACTTCCCAGAGTCTCCAATGCCGTGAGCACGATGACCACCAGCCCTGCCGCAGGCCCTGACACTCCAAGTGCAGACCCGCTCAGTGCCGCCACAACGATGCCTCCTACAAAACCGGCAATGATGCCTGAGAACATCAGCCCGGGGTCGTTGGTCGAAGCAATGGCCACACCGAGGCACAGCGGCAGTGCCACCAGATAGACCACCAGACCTGCGGGCAGGTCATATTTCAAATGTTTGAAAAGGTCTTTGAAAGAGTTGGTCATGGGCTGTCTCTGGCGGGGCGCAAAGATCGTAGGCTCCTCCCGCGGCATCCTTAAACATGCATTAGAACGTGCTCTCAGTGCGGGAACCGCAGGCGGAACGTGGTGTTCCCACCGTCTGATGACACCTGTACGTGACCACCGTGCAGATCCACAATGCGTTTGACCAATGGCAGTCCGATGCCGAAGCCAGGTACCACACGGGCATTCTCAGACCGGAAGAACGGAATGAACAGATTTTCCATATCAGAGGATGGAATACCTATTCCGCTGTCCGATACACTGACTTCGACCGAGTCATGAAGGCCCGTGACCTGCAAATGCGGATCGCAAGAAGAGAACTTCAATGCGTTATCGATCAGGTTGGAAATGGCGATGCGCAGCATCTGCTCATTGCCCCGAATGTTCAATTGCGTCCATCTTCCGGGCCGCAGATCGAATCGGATCTTTCGACCAGGATGTGTGAGACCGTAATCCTTCACCAGTGCTGTCGCCAATTGGCCGATGTCAACAGTGTTCATCCACGGTCCGTCTGACGAATAGCTGGTCTCTGCAAGATGGAGCAGGCGCAGCGTGAGATTGTTGAGACGTTGGGCCTCGTGATCGATCACACGCATGGCCTCACGGTACTCCTCGTTGCTGCGCTCACGCTGAAGTGTCACATCGATCTCACCGATGATGGCGGTGAGCGGATTTTTCAGTTCGTGAGATGCGTTGCTGATGAAATTCTGCTGGATCTTCCGGGCCGTGACCATGTGATCCATCAATTGGTTGTAGGCATGGGCCAGTTCCCATATCTCATCACGTTGTTCAGGCTCATTGAGGCGTTCGTTCAGGTTTCCGTTGCCTGCCTTGGTCATGTGCTCTGCCATTCTGCGGAATGGGTTGAGGGCATAGCCCGCATACCAGAGGCCGAGCGAATAGACCAGCACCATGTATATGATAGCAAGGGCCATGAGGGTGTTGCGGAGGTCTGTCAGATTCTTGATGATGACCTCATTCTCGGCAGCTACGAAAACAAGGAAATCACCGTCATTGTCATGTTCAAGCACACCTACTGTTGCCAGTTCATTGCTATCGTGGCAGTAGGCCTCGCCCGATTCCATCACACGTTTCACAAATGTGCTGTCGATGAAGTCCGGCAGTGGGGCGCCAGCGTTCAGTTCTTCAACATGAACGACAAACTCCTGTTCGCCCTTGAGGGAACGCAGATGCTCGGTCCGCACCTTGTTGAGCACTTCGCGGCTCAGTTCATCGGCCTTGAGGTGGGTGCGGACGGCAATGTCCACCCGGTCTCTCAGTTTGGTGTGAAACTCCCTTCGCTCATAATTGAGTGAATGGAGATACACATAGCCGAGAATGAGCAGCAGCACCCCGGTGGTGATGAGCGAAAAGGTGAGTGCGATCCTATGCTTTAGCCTCATCTGGCTCTTTCAATATGTAGCCGAGCCCAACCCTTGTCTGCACGATGCGCGGATGGCCGAACTGCTCAAGTTTGCCCCGTAGATAGTTCATGTACACGTCAACTATGTTGGTGCCCACATCGAAATTGATACCCCATACCACCTCCAACATGCGGTCGCGGGTGAGCAGCACACGCGGATTCTGAAGGAAGAACTCCAGCAGCTTGTATTCCTTGGCAGTGAGTGACACGGGCCGGCCATCGAGACTCACCTCGCCCGTGTCACGGTCAAGTTTCACATGCATGAATTCCAAGGAGCCTGTCGAAGGCACATGCATGTTGTACCTGCGCTTGAGGGCGTTCATCCGTGCGATCAGCTCCTCCATTCTGAAGGGCTTGGCGAGATAATCGTCTGCGCCCGTGTTCAATCCTTTCACCACCTGCTCGGTGGCGCTGAGGGCTGTGAGCATGATGATGGGCACCTCTGACCGCAGCACTTTGCGGATGTACTCGCTCACTTCGTGGCCATTCTTGCCGGGCATGATCACGTCCAGCAGCAGCATGTCATAATCCTGTTTCTCAAAGCGGTCCAGACAGCTCTGTCCATCATGCACCACATCCACCTCGAATCCGTTCTCGGTCAGTCCCCTACGGATGAAACTGGCCACGTTGACCTCGTCCTCACAGATGAGCACTTTCATGGAATGTGTGTGATTGAAGATGCGAAAGTAGCTGTAGCGTGTCGCGTGCCGATTAAAGGGCTGTTAGATTGGCCCGACCGTGTTCTATACTTTTGGCAGCAAACCATCACTCGTGAAAATCATCTCATTCAACGTCAACGGCATTCGCGCAGCGGCCAAAAAGGATCTGCTTGGCAGCATTGCCCGCATGAACCCCGACATCATCGGATTTCAGGAGACCAAGGCCACGCCCGAACAGGTGCGCGAGACCCTCTTCGGAATAGGAGACTATGAACTCCGTGCGCACTCGGCTGAGCGCCCCGGATACAGCGGCACGGCCATTCTTTCCAGAACAGCGCCTCATAGTGTGCAGTTCGGTATCGGGGTGGATGAGCACGACCACGAAGGCCGCGTCATCACAGCAGAATACGCTGACTTCTTTCTTGTCAATGTCTATGTGCCCAACTCAGGGAACGAACTGGTGCGGCTGGACTACCGCGAAACGTGGGATGTGGCACTCCTAAGCTACATCAAAGGACTGGAGTTTTTGAAACCGGTCATTCTCATTGGCGACATGAATGTGGCCCACCGCCCCATCGACATCAAGAACGCGCAGGCCAACTACAACAAGACCTCGGGCTACACCCAGCGCGAGATCGATGGCATGGACCGCTATTTGGCCGCTGGTCTGGTTGACACCTTCCGTCATAAGCATCCCGAAGAGGTGAAATACTCGTGGTGGAGCTATCGCATGGATGCCCGCCAGCGCAACATCGGGTGGCGCATAGACTATATTCTGGTGTCGCAAAGCCTGCTGCCGAGGGTGAAGGAGGCTTTCATCCTGAACGAGGTCGAGGGATCGGACCATTGCCCGGTAGGGATCGTGCTGGCCGATTGAATGCGGAAAGCCTCGTCAGATACAGCTTTCCAGATGTCAGAAGGTCTTGGATGAATCTGCGATGAGGCGGTTCAGTTCGTTGAGTTCTGCTTCGGTCAGGTGCCGCCATTTGCCCACCGGCACATCCAACGGGATGTTCATTATGCGCACCCGTTTCAAGGCCAGTACATCATAGCCGAGGTATTCGCACATTCTGCGGATCTGCCGGTTGAGGCCCTGCGTGAGGACGATGCGGAAGGTGAACCGCCCGGTCTGCTCCACCTTGCATTTGCGGGTGACGGTGTCGAGGATGGGGATACCATTGCCCATCTTCTCTACAAAATCGTTGGTCACAGGGCGGTTGACGGTGACGAGGTATTCCTTCTCGTGGTTGTTCCGCGCCCGTAGGATCTTGTTGATGATGTCGCCATCGCTGGTGAGCAGGATGAGTCCCTCGCTGGGCTTGTCGAGCCGCCCGATGGGGAAGATGCGCTTCGGGTAATTGATATAGTCGATGATGTTGTCCTTCTCCACGTTCGTGTCCGTGGTGCAGACGATGCCCACAGGCTTGTTGAAGGCGATGTAGGTGTGCTGCTCTTTGGGCGGGGAGATGCGTCTGCCGTCCACGCGCACCTCGTCACCCACGCTGATCTTTGTTCCCAGCTCGGGCACTTTGCCGTTGATGGTGACGCGGCCAGCGTCAATCAGGCGGTCGGCCTCCCTGCGCGAGCAGAACCCTGCCTCGGTGAGGTACTTATTGATGCGCACGGCCTGTTGTTCGTTCATGTGCGGCCTATGGATGATCCGTATTCCAAGCCAGATCAGTCGTGGTCATGCCTGTGGCCTTTGCTCTTGGACCTTGACGATCGGTAATGGATGTAAAGCGTGTTGATGAAGTTCAGGATGATCCCGATTCCGATGATGATGTAGAAGATGGTGAAGACCTTGCCGGCATCGGTCTTGGGGGCAATGTCGCCATAGCCGATGGTGGTGAGCGTGATGATCGAAAAATAGATGCTGTCCAACCAGCTCCAGCCCTCGATATAATGGTAGGACGCACTGCCAAAGCAAATGACCGCAGAAGTGGTCAGCAGCAGCTCGCGGTATTCGGGGTTTCGCAGGAATGCGGCTATGGTGCGGAAGAAGTTCATGGGGTGGAAGGTGAGACCGCAATGATAGGGAGAAGAACCCTGAATATGGCCGGTCATGATCCGATGATCCTGCCCATCTGTGTCGCTTCCATCGGTCGGGAGGTTGATTCTCAAGATAACGCCTTTCATCGGCAACCCCGCCCTGTCCCTTTCGGTCTGCGCTCCTTTCGCCCTCCATGTTCTGTGAATGCTGAGACTGTCACCCCTCATCCTGCTGCTGATCACGGCCTCCGCGACCTTGTCGGAACTGGGGCAGGGGGCTGTGCGAGACTGACGGAAGTGCGCAACTGAAGGAAGGGAATGTGCAACCTTGAGCGTCAACCTATCGACCGTGAGCGTTGACCTATCGACCGTGAGCGTTGACCTATCAGCCGTGAGCGTTGACCTATCGGCCGTGAGCGTTGACCTATCAGCCGTGAGCGTCAACCTATCAGCTGTGAGCGTAGACCTATCAGCCGTGAGCGTTGACCTATCAGCCGTGAGCGTCAACCTATCGACCGTGAGCGTCAACCTATCGACCGTGAGCGTCAACCTATCAGCCGTGAGTGGTAATCTATCGACCGTGAGTGGTCGTCTGGTGACCATTGGCACCTAAGTTCCAGATAGGCGGAAAATGCGTGCAGCCCTTGGTGGGCAAGGCTTTGAGGGGAAAATCCGTGAGGCTGACTGCTGACAGTCAGGGGGAGACCTTAGAAGTCAGCTCTCCCGCGCCAGCTCTTCGGATTCCTACTGAAATGAAGGATGGTGATGACAAAGCACCTTGCCGCTTCCGTCTCCCTTATCACAGACAATTGACCCGTTCTGTTCAAGACAGGTACTTCATACGGATTTCCGACCAAGGACGTGATTCCGAAGTGCCAGCGTCAACCTTTGCCATGCGCTCGGCTACGATGCGGAGGTGCTTCTCTGGCACGGTCTGGGTGGCCTGCTCATCCGCAATGTCCTCCCACAGGCCAGCACTATGTCCAGCTTGTCCTTGCTGCTGAGTTTGCGCAATCGGTCTATCTGTGTGGTTTCCATCGTTCGGGAAATTAATTTTCAATGGTAATGTCTTTGCGGGCTGCAAACATGACCAGCAGCGGATGTCAGTGCTACCGATCCCTCACCCGCAGGACCGATAAACCGACTATTCTCAATTTTCCATGTTCTCTTTACCTTCTTCTACAGCCCCAGTATCTTCCCAATATCCCAGATGCTCATGAAGAATGGGGAGAAGCGGTTGCGTTTGACCTGCTGCTCCTCGCGGTTCCAGAAATGGAGGTCGTGGACGGGCATCAGATAGCCATACTGATAGGAGGTGAAACTGTGCCTGCGCTGGAAGAGCCATTCCTTGTCATACCTGTACATCGATTCCTGCTCGCGCACCAGCGGAACGGTGGCAAGGCGGATGGCCGCTGCCTCGCTTAGCATTGCTTCCATCTGCTGCTCCTCTCCTTTTGAATGGGCCACCATGGCGCGCACGGTAAGCATCCGGTGCCTCGCCCTTTCGGTGGTCACCTGCAGGCCCAGCAGGTATTCGCGCAGCAACTGCTTTTGCAGCTCATCCGCCAAAGGCAGATGGATGGCGGCCAACCTTTCATTCAATGCCTTGCTCCGCGCAATGAACCGCTCGAACTGCGGCAGATTCGTGTTCTCAATATTGTTGACGACCGAGTCGGTGGCCTCGTTGCGCAGCCATTTGAAGGTGTAATCGGGCCTTGGATGGAACTGCTTGCGGAACAGGGAGAGCTCATCAGTGATTGTCTGTGCGCATAGGAACTGGAGGAGGTTCTCCGCGATCAAGGACTGCTTTTGGAGTTCCAACTGGCTGCTGAGGATCTCATTCACATCGGCTCCAAGCCCGATCTCCTTCACCCAGTCGAGTGGGGCAGGGGCGACCTCTTTGCCGTTGACCGTCTTTTTCCAGCTCCAGCGGGCAATGCTCCAATCGACTGTCCAATAGCCCCATTCCCAGCCACTGCTGAAGGTGAGATGGTTGGGCACACCTTCGCGCTCGCAGAGGAGGATGTCGCTCAACCGCCCGCTGAGGTAGGGCATGAGCAGCATAGGCACCGAGTTGTCGTAGGTGATCCAGTAGGCCGATTCGGGGTAGAACCACACCTCGCGCACCGCGTTCTCCTTGCGCATGTCGCGGTGGATGTGGTGGAAGTTGTCGTTCTCATAGACAGGCGCGATGCTGTCCTCCAGGCTGTACATCATCACGGTGTGGATGCCCACGCCACGGTAGAGGTCGATGCTGTCCGATGCGCTGAACACGTCCGCCTGCACCCCTACCATGTTCTCCTCGCTCACCACGTGCTTGCGCCCCATGATGTTGCAGCCATAGCGGTTGCGTGCCGTGGCGATAAGCGTTTTCTTCAAGCGGGTCTTCAGCTTGTCCTTGCCGCCCACGAACTCAGCCGTGTTGAACTCCACGTTCATGAAATCCCAATCGGCATAGAACAGCCGGGCCATGTTGCGTTCCATCTGCGTCTCCTTGCTGCGCCAGCTTTTCGGCCAATTCTTGTAGAGCTGGTAGGTGCGCTGCTGGATCATGTGGAGCGAGAGGTCGATGCCGGCCATGATGCCGCGCTCGTGCGAATAATCGACCATGCGCTTGGCGTGGGGCTGCCATTGCTTCATGTCGAGTGTGCGGAGGAGGCAGAACTCCCAGTAGTTCTGGCGGTTGCGGGCCAGCCAGTCGATGTATGCCTTCACGTCCGGCCATGCATTGGGACGGTCGGGGTTGTGCAGTTGTTCGGTCAGTTCCAGCGGGTGCTGCGTGTGGAGGTGGAAGCCCTTCTTGTTGAAACGGGGCAGGGAGGAATAGTCCAACGTCCCGGGCCACCGCAACGAATCCGGATAAACAGTCTGACGGGCATGGATGAATTTGAATCCCAGCACGTGGTCCATCAGCCCATAAAGCCCGAAGGCGAGCCCGTGCATGGAGGGCCCGGTGGAGGTGTAATCGGGATAGCTGCCCGCCCATCGGTAGCCATGGTCGGGGTAATGCACCATGAACACGCTGTCGCGTAGGACGGTGCTGCCGAGCGGGATGGTGTCCACATCCTTGAGCACGAACCGGAGCGTGACCTTTTTCCAGTCCGACCGAGGGGTCAACAGCAGGGTGTCGGCATCCGAGATGGCATGGTTGAGGACGATGGCGTGGGGCGCATTGCCCTCAGGGGTGATGAAAGTGACCTGTGCCTGTGCCCAGACACTGATGCAGCAGAAAAGAAAAAGAAAGACGTTGAAACCTGCCAATTGAAGGAATCAGAATTTTTCCATAAGGAACAGATACTCCAGATACTTGCCGTCACTGGTCACCCATTCATTGGTCCACCGCATGTTGCCCATCACGTTCTTCTTGTAATCTATCTCGATGGCCTTGACGAGTTTCCCGCCTGAATTGAGGATGTCGTAAAGCTCCTCCTTGGTAGCACGACCACCTGAGCTGTATGAGAGCAGAATGTAGTTCGCATCCGTCTCATTGATGAGTCTTCGGATGGCCTGCATGGCGATGAAACTACCATTTTCGTCCTTTCTGAACTCCTCGAACACTGATGCGGCCACACTGTCACGCGAGTCCTCCCGTCTGTTGACCTTTCCGAACAGTTGCGGCCAGTCGTTGAGGATTACCGATGTCCAGATGTGATAGTAGGAGTTGTAGCGCACACGGCTGGGCGGCATCTTCTCATTGTTCGAGCCATAGGGCGGGTCGAAGTAGGCTAGATCGAAGCTGCGTCCTCTTACCGTATCGAAAATGTCGCCCCTTATCACCTCGTTCTCCTGTTCATTGATAAAGAGTTTGGGCACTTTCAGCCGCAGGTCGTTGTATGATCTTGGCGACCAGTCGGCCAGATAGGCCGCATAATGGCCGAGGGTGCTGTCCACCGAGTCCAATGCCAGTATAAGGCTTGTCAGTGCCACGCAGCGTTCCACCTCATCCAGATTCAGACGGTCGATCTCATCACGTATGGCATCGAGCCGCATGGTGTTCTTCAGTTGAAAAGGCCGTTTCGCCTCATTCCCGATGCTTCCATAATGTTCGGAGAACCAGCCCTCGTAGCCTTTCAGGCCATTCAGATGGTCAATGAGTTCCTGATACGCTGCCGGTTTCCGCCTGTTGAGCACGTATGCTTTGGCCAAGGTCTCAGACCAGACCGAAATGTCACTTGATGTGGTATTAAATCCCAGTTTGGCGAACGCCTGCGATACTCTTGTTGAACCACTGAACCCGTCCAGGATGTTGGTCACGGGCAATTCAGACAGGACATCAACGATGTAGGGCAGTATCTTGAGCTTGGAACCCGCATACTTGATACCCTCGGTATGGGGGGTCGCCAGTCTTGTGTTTCCGAAGAGGTCGAGGGTCGTGTTCATTGCTTCAACTTCAATCGGTCAATATCCTTCTGCAACAGGTAGTTGGCCTCTTCATGGCCTTTGGCTGTGGCATTGAGCGCGAGACTGAAAAGCTTGACCAATGCGTGGTTGTGCGAATAATCTATCCAACCGTTGGTGATGCTGTCGAAGTATGGCAGGGCGTTCCGAGTGTGCGTCCAAAGCCCGCGTTGGAGCGCGTTGGCAGATGCCCCACCGTAGCGCACCTCACAGATGTAATTGTCCTGAGCATCGAGGAAGAGATAGATGGGGTGCTTTCTGCCTTTGCCCTGACTTCTTCCACTAAAACTCTCCCCTTTGCCGATGTAAATTATTCTCGCTGTCTGCGTCACGGCCTTCGCATGGTCGAAGATCATGATGTTGCACTGCTTCAATGCCTCATTGTAAATCAAAGGCATCACATTCACATTCAGAAAATCACCGAAGGCATCTGACCCGAATATGGCCTTGATCTGCTTCCTGTCTGTGATGTCTTTTCCCTGCGATTCCAGATAGGGGAACATCTTCTGGTCGCTGTCTGTGGAGAGTTGCAATGGCCCGTCACCGTAGGCTTTCAGGCTAACAGGGAACTGCGCCTTGCTCAGTTCGTTGATGATGACGATGTCCTCCTCCCGTTCCTTGGCCCTGAAAAGGTCCTTGCCCACATGGATGCTCTTGAAGTCATACATGAACTGATTGATGAACTCGGCAATTCCTATCTCGGCCAGATCACCGTGCGTCTTGTTGCCTATGAGCCGCATGGTGAAGATGTTGCTCAAGGTGTTCACCACCAGATGACGCTCCTTGCTCACCAGCAGTTTGAACCGCTGCTTAAAATCATCGTAGGGATTGAGGTTTGCCATGCGGGTACTGTGCGGTTGAGGTTATGGAGGAGCAGACCTCAAACATAGTTATTGTTGCGCCCTCGCCCAGTTCAAATTTGATACATGACCACTCATCTCTGAACGAATTGGATTCGGATGGAATGCACTTTTGACCTATTTCAGATGCCTGACCGCCCCAACTTGTCTTTCCGCAACTTTGCACGCCTGTTATCATCCGCTGATGTCGCTGTTCCGTGCCATGCTCTTGACGCTCGTTGCCATTCAGGCTGCAACATGCGTGGCATACGCGCAGGAGGCTGCCAAGAAGAAGCGAAGGATAGAGCTGCGCCATGCCGATGTGTTGGAGTATGATGAGTCGCTGGGGCAAAAGGCAAGGAGACTGCTGGGCAACGTGGCCTTTGAGCACGAGGGCGCGCTGATGTATTGCGACAGCGCCTATCTCTATGAGAACAACAGTCTCGATGCGTTCTCGAATGTGCGCATCAACAAGGGCGACAGCATCAAGCTGTTCTGCAAGAAATTGAACTACAACGGTGATATTGAACTGGCCAAGGCACGTGAGGCGGTGCGGATGGAAGACCGCAAGATGACCGTCATCAGCGAGGCGTTGGACTACGATATGGCCAAGGACCAGGCATGGTATCTCGACAATGGCACAGTGCTGAGTGCCGAGAACACGCTTACCAGTCGCATCGGCTATTACTTCAGCAAAATGGAGGAGGCCTTCTTCAAGGATGATGTGAAACTGGTGAACAGCCGATACACGCTGTGGGCCGACACGCTGCGCTACAACGCCCGCACCGAGGTGGCGTTCTTCCTCGGCCCCACCCGCATCGTGAGCAAGGAGAACACGGTGCTCTGCACGCGGGGCTGGTATGATACCGAGCGCGACATCTCTCAGTTCAGCCATCGGCCCACCATGCTCAGCAAGGATCAGAGCATCACGGGCGACAGCATCTATTTCAACAAGAATTACGGTTTTGGCAAGGCCATCGGCAACGTGGAGGTGGCAGACACTTCGGAGAAGGTGCTGCTTACCGGAAGACTCGCCAAGTATTTCGAGAAAGGTTCCATGGTGCTGATGACCGACAGCGCGCTGATGGTGCAGGACATGGGCGGTGATTCGCTGTACCTGCATGGCGACACGTTGCTGAGCATTGTGGACACGCTCTTGGACAGGCGCATCCTGTTCGCATTCCACCGCACCAAATTCTTCAAGAGCGACATGCAAGGCAAGTGCGATTCGCTGGTCTATTCCTACGTGGACAGCACCATCCGCCTCTATGACGACCCTATCATCTGGAGCGATGAGAATCAGCTCACATCAGACAGCACTTGGATTCAGATGCGCAATGGCAGGGCCGATAAGCTCTATATGAAACGCAACGCCATCATCATTTCTGAGGAGGACTCTGTGCTGCGCTACTACAACCAGATCAAAGGCCGGGAGATGGTAGGCCATTTCAAGGACGGACGACTTCATCGTGTGGATGCCGAGGGCGATGCGGAGACCATCTATTTCGGCAGCGAGGAGGGCACCGAGGCCGAGAATGTGAACCGCGCCAAGAGCAGCAGACTCTATATCATCATCGAGTCGCAGAAGGTGAAGCAGATCACCTTCCTCAGTCAGCCCGATGCCACGCTCTTCCCCATCAAAGAGGTGAAGGCCGATGAGATGCGGTTGGAGGGTTTCCGTTGGCGCATAGCCGAAAGGCCGATGAAGGTGCCTGACATCTTCGTCTGGGAGTGAGTCCTCTCAATGCTTACGGTTGAGGGTCACATTGTCGAGGCCCCAATCCACGCGCTGCTCGAAGGGGCTGGTTCTCACAGGGCAATCTTTTACTGTGCAGATGCGGCAGGATGAGGGCAGGCAAGGGTCGGCATGCACGAACATCTCCAATCCTTCAGGATGCTTGGCCGCGATGGTCTTCTCTATGAGGTCTATCTGGTCATGGGCCTGTTTCACCGTCAGATAGTGTGGCATGGTCACATGGCAGTCCACATGCACCAGTTTCCCGAATTTGATGACCCGCAGGTTGTGGAGGTCTATCCAGTGAGGGTTGCGCTGGTCCTCCAGCTCATCAATGATGCCCGCGATCAGCCCGAAGTCGGCCTCGTCCATGATGCCGGCCAATGATTTCCTGACCTCCCGGAATCCGGTCCATGCAATGAACACCCCGAATCCGATGGCGATCACCGCATCGAGCCATAGCACGCCCGTGAGCATGACCACCGCAAGGCCGGTGACCAGTCCGAGCGAGGTATAGGCATCACTTTTCAGGTGCTTGCCACTGGCTATCATGGTAACTGAGAGGTAAGTCCTTCCGAAGCGCTCAGTGAACCATCCCAACAGGTAGTTCACCGCCCCGGCCGCTGCGGTGAGCCAGATTCCGATGTCGAGCGAAGTGAGTTCATAACTGGGTTGCAGCAGGTCGTGAACGGACTGATAGACAATGGCCGCACCGGCCAGCACGATGAGTGTTCCCTCCAGGCCAGCACTCAGAAATTCGATCTTACCATGTCCATAGGGGTGGTCGTAATCCCGGGGTTTGGCCGCCAGTATGAGGCTGTAGAGGGCAAAGGCCCCGGCCACCACATTGATGATGCTCTCCAGTGCATCGCTGAGGATGGCATTGGAACCCGTGATGCCGAATGCCGCGAATTTCACCGCCATGAGCACGGCACCTGCGCTTAGCGCGAACGCCTGGAATCGGATATGTCTGTGGTCGCCCGGTGGCAGCATGGCGGTCAAAGGTCGTGCGAATGGGCGTTGCCGGACCTGTCTTCGCATGATCCTTTTTCAGACCTTGTGCCTCACGATGAAACACATTCTTTTCTATGGTTCTGGGGCAGTGAATCTTTCGCTGATCGGGTGGTTGGACAGAAAGGACCTGCGCATCACCGTGTTGGCACGGGAGGGATCAGCCACAGCCATCGGCAGTCACGGGGTGCGGGTCGAATGCCGTGGGCTGGTGTCAGTTGCGCGGCCCAAGGTGGTCACATCACTTTCGGATGCAGACCGTCCAGACCTGATCGTGATCGGGGTGAAAGCATACTCCCTCGATGAGGTGGTGTCGGACATCCTTGCCAACTATGACCGTGAGATGCCAGTGCTCTCTGTGCTCAACGGCATCCGCCATGTGGACTATCTGAGTTCCAAGTTCACCAATGCCTTTTTTGCCACCATCTGTTTCAATGCCTATCGCACAGAACCTTGGGCCGCAGTGGCCATGTCGCGCGGGCCATTGGTGTTCACATGGTCGCGTGCGGCAGACAAGCGCATCAGGCGTGCGACCTTCGACCTGCTGAAGGGCAGGGTGGAGGCCATGCAGGGTTCGGATGCTCAGGATGTGGCCTACAACAAGTTGATCGTGAACCTTGCCAATGCGCTGATGACCATGGTCGGTTTCCATGACCATCGCGACCGCGACATTGCCCAACTGCAGCACATCGCCTCGCGGGTCATGTGGGAAGGGGTGAAGGTGCTGAAGGCCAACGGGGTGAAAGAACAGCGGATTCCGGGCCTGCCCACGTGGCGGATGTTGTGGATGGGACGTTATATGCCGCAGTTCATCACCGTGCCCATTTTCCGCAAGAAGATGGCCGCATCGGCCATCAACAGCATGGCACAGGATGTTGAGCGTGGCTGCCAGACCGAACTGGAAGAGATCAACGGCCGCTTTCTTTCTCTGGCCGATAGGTCCAGCGTGCCGGTCCCATACAACCGGGCCGTCTATCAGATCTTCAAGGAATGGGTGGCATCGGCTGCCGGGCCGCTTTCTCCTGCCGAGGTGCTCTTGCGCATCAGATCGGTGAGCTCCAAGTAGCGCAGGTGATTGCACAGCACCTGCAGTCCCTTGTCGTAGGTGATGTTGTTGGTGATGACCAGATGGGCCTCATCGCGATAGGGTTTCAGGAATTTCTTGTAGGATGGCAGCACATGGTTGTCCCACTGATAGCGCACTGTCGTCTCACTGTAGCCCCTTTCCAAGGCATCGCGCTGAATTCTGCGCTGGAGTTTGATTTCCTCCCTCACATCGAGATATACCCGTAGGTCGAGCAGGTCGCGGATCTCCTTGTAGTGGAATACGAAAAGCCCTTCGACCACGATGATCGGGGCAGAATGCAGGGTCCGTGTTGCGGGCTCCACTGCGGGATTGTTGAAGTTGTATTCCTGCTTCGTAATGGGGTTGCCAGAGATCAGGGTCAGCACATCGCTGTGGAATGCACCGCGGTCAATGGACGTGGGAAGGTCGTAGTTCACCTCGCCCTGCTCATCGCGCTGCTGTTCATCTTTGGGACGGTAGTAATTGTCCTGCGACACTACGCAGATGCTTCCCTCGGGCATGGCCAACTGCATCTCACGCAGGAACGAGGTCTTGCCAGAGGCACTGCCGCCCGCAATTCCCAACACATATCGGCCTGGATGGCGGTATCTCATTCGGGCGGCAAATATAAAGGCCCAATGACGGGGCGCAGGGATCAGGACTACATCGGATTCTGTCCGAACCGTTCCATCGCCATTCTCCTGATCTCTTCACCGATGGAAAGGCTGGCCGTGGCGGCAGGGCTGGGCGCGTTGAGTACGTGGAGGGCATTTCCACGCTGCTCTATTCGGAAATCATCGATGGTCTCGCCATCGGACCCAAGGGCCATGGCGCGCACTCCTGCACGGCCAGGAACGAGGTCGTCCATGACGAGTGATGGCACCAGACGTTGAAGCGTGTGCAGGAACAACCGTTTGCTGAATGCCCTCCGATATTCGTCCAACCCGAACCTCCAATGCTTGAAAAAGAGTTTCCAGGTTCCTTGGAATGCCAATGCCTCGGCCGTGTCGCGCAGGTTGAAGTCGGTCTTGCCATAGCCCTCGCGCTTGAAGGTGAACACCGCATTGGGGCCGCACTCCACGCTTCCGTCAGTCATTCTGGTGAAATGCACACCGAGGAAAGGGAATTCGGGATTCGGAACGGGATAGATCAGGTTGCGCACCTTGCCTTTGGCATGTTCGGCCAGTTCATAGTAATCGCCACGGAAACCAACGATGCGCATATCAAGGCTCAGGCCGTCCTGCATGGCCATCCTGTCCGACTGCAATCCTGAGCAGAACACCGCATGACGGGCCTTGTAGGTTCCCTTCTCAGTACGTAGGCACTTGAGTTCTGCCTCATCATGGAAGGAGAACACCTTTTCGTTGAAGCGCACCTCGCTCCCGGGGTTGATGCCTTTGACCACCTCCAGCATCTTGGCCGTGGCGCCCACATAATCGATGATGCCGGTGTATGGCACCCAGATGCCTTTGATGCCGGTGCAGTGCGGCTCTATTTCGCTGATGCGCTCGGGGCCGATAAATTCAATATCGTTCAGACCGTTGGCCTTGCCGTTGGCGAACACCTTGTCCATCTGCGGAAGCTCGCGCGGGTCGGTGGCCACTATGATCTTGCCGCACACATCGTGCTTCACCCCGTGCTCCTTGGCAAAGGCGATGAGCATGTCCTTGCCCGCCACGCAGTTCTTGGCCTTGTAGGTTCCGGGCCTATAATAGATGCCTGAATGGATCACACCACTGTTGTGGCCCGTTTGGTGTGGGGCCGGCCGGTCTTCTTTCTCCAACAGTAGGATCCTCAATTCAGGGTGTGCCTTCTGAATACTGTAGGCCGTGGCCGCACCTACGATGCCGCCCCCGATGATGCAGAAGTCAAAGATGTCCGGTTCGCGCATGGGGACGCGAAATTAGTGGAACAGCAACCTGAACAGATTGGCGATTCCCAGCCCAAGATAATTGGCAATGGCATAGCCCACAAGCCCAGTGGTGAGGCCGCTCACCACAATGTCCTTGTTCTTGAGCACGCTGGCCACAGGGCCTATGAATGCGGGGCCGAAAATGCCTGCCACCGAAGTGATCAGCGCAGTGTCGGCATCCACCCTGAATATCCATGAGAGGAAGAAATGGAGAGAGATCGTTCCAAAAAGCACGCACGAAACATAGAAGAACATCAGCGGACTGCTCTGCAACAGATCACTGATGTTGCTCATGCTGCCGATGCCCAGACAGAAGATGAGCAGGAAGTACTCTCCGAACTCGTAGGTGCGCGGCAGATAGCGCACCCGTTTGAAGAACGATGCCGCTATGCTGAGCGTGGTCACCCCAAGAATGACATTGGGACCCGTGACCTGCCCATCGGCCACAAGCATCGAAAAACCGATGCTCAGGGCAAGAATGACCATTGAAAGCACAAACGCCATTGCCAGATATTTGGCAATGGTGCGCTTTCCGGAATCTTGCCGGTAGCGCTGATAGTGAAAGGTCTCCTCGCGGTCGGTCTCCTCCACCCGCACAAATGATGGCAGGAATTTCAGGGCTATCCGCTGCGCCACCGTGAGCAGAAGCAGCAGATAGATGCTACTGAGCACAAGGTCGCAGGCATTCATGATGATGAAGGTTTCGTGGCCAGCGTTCAAAGCGGTGCCGATGGCGGAGAGGTTGGGAGTTCCGCCTGTATAGACCCCTACCATCATGCCCGACAGTTTCCAGAACTCCAACCGGTCACCGTAATGTTTGAAGAAGAAAAAAGTGACCACGAATGAAGTGGTAAGAATGGAAACGACCGCCAGCGAGAACGAGAATACGGCCAGTTTGGCATAGCGCAGCCAGCTCATGAAATTGGTGGACAGCAGCATCAGCGAAATGGCCACTGGAATCGCCCCTTCACCCAATTCTTGACTCACTTTCACATTTACCGGTGAATTGGGAAGATTGCCAGCCAGCAGCCCCAAGGCGTAGCACAGGATGACGGGGCCGATCATCCCCGCCATGCGGTTGCGTTTTGACAACTCAATGACCAGTGCGGGAAACACCAGCATTACAATCACCTGAAGCACTGCCGACATGAGATCTCTTGACCGCTCAAAGTAAAGCAATCGACAGCAAAATGACGGTTTTGGAATGGATGCTTGCAACGATTGCATTCTGCCGTGTCTACCAATGGAATATGACAGGCCGAATCGTTGGAGTGGCCATTCCCTGTCATCAATTTCCCGACCGCTCACGGTTATATTCGCGGCCCTAAATCAATAGGAGATGAAGAATATCACAGTGATAGGGGCCGGAACAATGGGCAATGGCATCGCCCACGTTTTTGCACAGAGCGGCTACACCGTTGCCTTGGCAGACGTTTCGCAAGCATCGTTGGACAAAGGCATCGCCACCATTGGCAAGAACCTCGACCGCCAAGTGGCCAAGGGCAGTCTCACCCAGGAACAGAAGGAGGCGACCCTCGCCAACCTCACCGCCTATACCAGTGTGGCCGATGCTGCCAAGCATGCCGACCTCGTGGTGGAGGCCGCCACCGAGAACATCACACTGAAGCTCAAGATATTCGCCCAACTCGAAGAGGTCTGCCCCGCGCATACCATTCTGGCCACAAACACCTCGTCCATCTCCATCACGCAGATTGCTGCTGTCACCAAGCGGGCCGACAAGGTCATTGGCATGCATTTCATGAACCCCGTTCCGGTGATGAAACTGGTGGAGGTCATCCGAGGCTATAGCACCTCGCAGGAGACCCTTGACCTGATCTTCGACCTGTCGCGAAAACTGGGGAAAGTGCCAGTGGAGGCCAACGACTATCCCGGCTTCGTGGCCAACCGCATCCTGATGCCGATGATCAACGAGGCCATCGAAACGCTCTATCACGGTGTGGCAGGTGTGGAAGAGATAGACACCGTGATGATGCTCGGCATGTCGCACCCCATGGGTCCGCTGCATCTGGCCGATTTCATCGGGCTCGATGTTGTATTGAGCGTGTGCCGTGTGCTTCACGAAGGGCTTGGAAATCCGAAATACGCCCCATGCCCACTGCTGGTGAACATGGTGGCCGCAGGCAACCTCGGGGCCAAGTCCGGGCAGGGTTTCTATACCTACACGCCCGGAAGCAAGGACAAGGTGGTGAGCGGTTATTTCCTGTAAGGACAGGATAGGTCTGAACGCAGCGACTTTCGTAACAGAAGAATACTGCAATAGGTCCACTGAATGAATGCCGATACTTGGCAGTGATGACCTGTGCGTTATAGTTTGAATGCGGTTCTTTGGCATTTCAACGCAGCTGGAACATGAAGGTCGCTATTACTGGCTCTTCCGGATTCATCGGGTCGCAACTGACGGGTTTTTTCATAGCAAGGGGCGACACTGTCGTTATGATGCAGCGTCAGGCGCCCAAGGATGCCCTAAGGGGGGCAACGTTCGTGCAATTCGACCTCCGTTCTCCGAAGATGCCCGAGCATCAAGCGTTGGACGCGGTCATTCACTGCGCAGTGATGCATTACTCACCAAAGGACCGCGATGCCGGGGAAGTCAACATCAGCGCGACACTCGCGTTGCGTGATCTTTGCCGGTCGCATGGCATCCCGTTCATTTTCCTGAGCACCATGTCGGCACACGCGGAGGCCGAATCGGTCTATGGGCGTCATAAGTTCAGATTGGAGCAGATGTTGGATGCTCCTAATGAGACCGTATTGAAACTCGGTCTCGTGGTGGGTGCAGCGGGCGGACTTTTTCAGCGCATCAGCAGAACCATCGGAAAATCACCATTGGTGCCCTTGGTGGACGGGGGAATGCAGCCTGTCCAGACCATTGCCATTGAAGATGTCTGCATGGTGGTGGCCAAAGTGGTGGATGAAAGGATCTGCGGCCAACTGATGGTCGCTTCTGAAGAGGTGATCACTTTGCGACAACTATATCAGCAGATTGCACGCAGCAAGAGCCTCAATCCGTTTTTCCTGTCGCTTCCTTACGCACTTTTCAATGCGGTCTTTTCAATACTTGCCATTTTGCCGCTGCCGTTGCCAATTTCCAAAGAGAATCTACTGGGCCTCAAACACCTGAGAAGTTTCGATACGGCAAGCGACCTTCATCGCTTGGGTGTCAGGATTCGCCCGTTGGATGACGTACTGCGATCGCTCTGACCCCAGATCTCAACTGCCAAGTTCTTTTTTCGCCCAGTTGAGATTGTTCCGCGCCAGTTGATGGTCGGGGCGTATGGCAAGCGCCTTTTCACAGGCCGCGATTCCCAGCTTCCATTGACCCATTGCGTTGTGGGCAGAGCAGATGTTGTTCCAGGCATCGGCATAGTCAGGCCGGAGCTCCAATGCCCGTTCACATGCTTTGATGCAATCTTCAAACCGCTCGCTCCTGTATAGCTGCAGGCTCAGATTGAGATAGTTCTCAGGTGTTGGATCATTGCCCGCCAGACGTTCGGCCTGTTGCAGAAGTGTTCCTGTCGAAGCTTCCATCAGCCCCAGAAGTCCACGTGCATATTCATGGGCGGGACTCAGCCTGAGTGCCTCTTTCGCGTAAAATTCTGCTTCAGAGAGTCTGTTGTTGTCATAAAGCCATTTGGCGTAGAAGTAGTGACAGTCAGGATAGCCGGGACCCTTTTCCAAAGCGGTGCGATAGAGTTGTTCGGCCTCCTGCACGTGGCCAAGTGCATTCTGTGCAGAGGCCATATTGACATAGAGGTATGGATGATTGCGATAATTCGTGCTCAGTGCCTTCCTGTAGTATCTCATGGCCGTTTCGATGTCGCCCTGTCGCATAAGGGCCAGCCCGTAGTTCATCAGGCCGCGGCCGTTCTTCGGGCTTTTGATGGTCACATCGAGCCAAAGAGAATCGCTCGTGTGCCAGATCCTGTTGCGCTGAACAACCCCGAATGTGTGAGCGCCATAAAGCAGGGCAATGGCCAGCAGGGCAATGTTCCGCCAATAATTGAATTGACGCGGCCCGGCTTCCATTCTTGCATAGAACCATCTTGCAATGGCCCATGTCAGGGCCAGCGTGAGGCCAACGAACGGAAAGAACATGCGGTGATCGTTGGTGACCTCACTGAGAGGAATAATGCTGCTGGTGGGAATCAGAGCGAACAGGAACCATAGCAGTCCGAATGCTATTGGTCGTCCACCTTCTGTTCGCGATGAACGGACGATGACAAGGCCAATGGCAACAAGGAATATGACCCCAAAGAAGAACCGACTGTCGGCCATCGTGTCCAACGGTTCCCAATCGCTATCGGCACTCAGGCCCACGGGAACAAAGAAGAGCCAGAAATATCGAAGAATGACGAACGGTTGGGTGATGGCGTAGTTGAAGGCCGAGTTTCCGCCCGGAACCCATGTGTCAGGAGTCATGCGCTGGGTGAACATGAAAAGTCCCAGGCAGACCGCTGTGGCGGGTAAGGCCCATTTCAGCAGAAGCGGCCAATTTTTCGGATGCAGCGATCCCGATACATCCTTCTTCAGATCGAAGAGAGCGAAATATGCCAACATGATGGGCAGGTACATGACTGCGGGCTGTTTGATCAGAATGCCGGCCGCCACGGGCAAAAGGCCAAGGTGTCGTTTCCATCCCCCGGCCTTGGCGAAGATCAGCAGTCCTGCGACCACCGGCACAGTACTCAGCACGTCCGACCGGGCGGAGATGTAATTGATGGTCTCGGCATTGACCGTGTGAAGCATGTAAAGTCCAACGGCAAAAAGCGCAGTCCAAGGGTTGAGCGCGTGGCGTGCGGCCCTGTCCATGATGTGGAGGAACAGGAAGAACATGAGCACTCCTTGAAGCATGAACCAGAGAAACGTGCTGAGATGAAAGTGGAACGTGTCTTCCAGTCGGCCCGCCAACCAATGGTCAACAGCAAATGATAGCGTCAGCAATGGCCGATAGCCCTGATTGGTGGGCAGCGAACTGTGAGTGGTCCCATCGGTGAAATAGGTCTTCCAAAGACTCAGGTCCTTGATGGCCGCGTTGTTCTGTATGACGTGCGAGTCATCGAAATGGAACGCGTTATGGAAATGGTTCCAGTAGGCTACAGTCACCAGAAATGCCAGCGCCAGTGCAGCCGGCATCAGATTCAGCGATCTCACTTTCATCAACTGCGAAAATAGGGAACAGGCGATTGCGAATGCCCGGCAGACCACATGCTCAGATGCAGCCTGACCGCCTCGACCGCCTCTTTCACATCATGGACACGTAGAATGTCGGCCCCACGTTCCAAAAGCATGGCGTGGAGGGCCGTGGTTCCGTTCAGGGCCGTCTCTGGGGTGGTGCCGATGACCTTATTGACCATGCTTTTCCTTGAGACTCCCACCAGAACAGGATGGCCGAACAGGCCCAGCTCAGGCAGATCTCGGGCAAGTTCATAATTCTGTGCAAGGGTCTTTCCGAATCCGAATCCCGGATCGAGGATGATGTCCCGAATTCCTTTGGCCTTCAGCATCTCGATCCTGTTGGAGAAGAACCGCAGGATCTCTGGAAGTATCGGCCCTTCTATAAGATGCTGCTGCATGGTCTGTGGATTGCCTCGCATGTGCATGCAGATATACGGTGCATTGTAGCGGGCAGCAGTGATCGGGAGGTCGGTGTCAATTTCCCCTCCCGATATGTCGTTGACAATGTCGGCACCTGCGCCCAAGGCGGCCTCTGCAACTGTGCTGCGGAAAGTGTCGATGGAAAGATAGGCCGATGGGAATTCCGTTCGGATGGCATTTAAGGAGGGAAGCAGGCGCTCCAATTCCTCTTTTGCTGAAATATGCACTGCACCGGGTCGGCTGCTGTATGCGCCAAGGTCAAGAATATCGGCCCCATCAATCAACATCTGTCCCGCCTTTTCCGTGGCCCGGACAGGGCTGTTGACAGCCCCGCCATCAAAGAAACTGTCGGGCGTGAGGTTCAGGATGCCCATCACTAACGGGCGTTCCATCACCAGCATCCGACCACCACAGTTGAGGGTCTGTTTCCTTTCCAATGGAGTAATTTTGTCCGATTCCAAATGGCCGAAATTACTCCCGTCAGACTAATGCCAGATACTGGCGAACAATACGACCGTGCAGCGGCCGAATGTTTCAATGTGTTCACACGCAAGATGAAGGACTACGGGCCTTCTTGGCGCATTCTTCGGCCATCCAGTATAACCGACCAGCTGTTCATCAAGGCCAACCGCATCCGCAGTCTGGAAGAGAAGGGCGAAAGCAGGGTAGGAGAGGGCATCCGTCCCGAATATGTTGGACTGGTGAACTACTCCATCATGGGCCTCATTCAGTTGGAGCTGGGTGCTGCCAACGAACCTGACCTCGCCACCGAGGATGCCCAACAATTCTATCAGCGCCATCTTGCCGAATCAAAGGCACTGATGGAGCGGAAGAACCACGACTATGGAGAGGCTTGGCGCGATATGCGCCTAAAATCCCTTACAGACCTCATTCTGGTCAAGATCCATCGCATCCGTCAGATAGAGGATAATGAAGGAAGAACTGAGATATCTGAGGGCATTGATGCCAACCTGCATGACATGGTGAACTACGCCATTTTCGCGCTCATCAAACTGGGGGAGGAATAACCCCTTTTTTGCAATTGAATTTACGACCTACCGATTCCCGACATGAAGAACATACTGAATATCCTGACCGATTTCGCCCGATATGCCGTGGGCATACTGTTCATCTTCTCTGGCATTGTGAAGGCCAATGATCCATTGGGTTTCAGTTACAAATTGGAGGAGTATTTCGAGGAATTCGCGAAATTGGGCGAGTATGTGGGATTTCTCGAACCCTTCTTCCATGTCTGCAAGGACTATGCTTTGCCGCAGGCCATCTTCATTGTCATTCTCGAAGTGGTGCTGGGCGTGGCCATACTCGTGCGTTTCAAGGTGAAGATTGTGAGCTGGCTGATGTTGCTTCTCATCCTGTTCTTCACGGTGCTCACATTCGCATCGGCCTATTTCGGCATCGTCAAGACTTGTGGCTGCTTCGGTGACGCCATCCCACTCACTGCCTGGCAGAGCTTCTACAAAGACCTTGTGCTGTTGGTGTTGATACTTGTGATCTTCTTCAGGCAGAAGGCCATTGCTCTCAGTGAGACCGGTATCAACGACTTTGTGCTGGCGGCCATCGGGCTGCTCGTGATGCTCAAAATGAGCCATGGGTTGGACTGGTATTTCCCATTCAACTTCACGTTGGTGGTCTTTGGACTTTTCTTTGGGATAAGGTTGGTCGAGCACATCAAGGCACCCATGTATGTCACAGGGCTGTCCTTCGTTGCCATGTCGTTCTTCTCGTTCTACACCTACAGCTATCTGCCCGTCAAGGACTTTCTTGCCTATGCCGAGGGCAAGAGCATCACAGAGGGGATGCAGGGCGTGCCCGACAAGCTGAAGTATTTCTATGTGCTGAAGAACAAATCAACAGGTGAGCTGGAGGAGTTTGAGAAATTCCCCGAGAATTATCAGGAAAAATATGAGTACGTGGAGGCACGCACCGAAGTCATAGAGAAAGGTGTGGAGCCCGCCATCCTTGACTTCTCCATAATGACGGCCGATGGCGAGGATCTTACGGACGATTTTCTGACCAGCGACACTTTCACTTTTCTATGGATAAGCTACGACCTCGATCAGGCGCTGCTACAGGTGCAACCGAGAGCAAACGAGCTTGCAAAGTCCATTCAGGAGGATGGATACCGTTTTGTGGGCATTACGGCCAGCTTGCCCGACAAGGCACTGGCCTTCACTCAGGCACACAACGCACCATTCAGTTTTCTTTTCTGCGACCAGATAGTGCTCAAGACCATCATGCGGTCCAACCCGGGGCTGATGCTCATCCGCGAGGGAGTAGTCATCGGAAAATGGCACGCCAACGACCTGCCGAGCATCGATCAGCTCCGTGCAGACTACCTCAAGAAGTGAGGCGCTGATGACCCATCTTTCTGATACGACACGGCCTGACCGATCAGCAGCATAGAATTGGGCAAGCTAAAACAGGCGGTTCTTGATTTCGTCCGAGAGGATTTCAACGTGTCCTTCTATGGTGGCACATTGCTGCTGCTCGCCTTGGCGGTGACCATCAACTACAGCCCGCTGATTGATATTCAGTGGGTTTCTGGAACCCATGGAAGGTGGGAATGGCTGTTGCATTATGTATTGCTCTATGGTGGACTTTATTATGCCACTGCGCTTCTCGGTGCCAGAGGCAGCAAGGTCGAGTATCTGAGCAATCGGTGGTTCTGGGCACTCAGTTCAACTTTTATTCTGATTGCCATTCTGCCGAAGGTCAACTTCTTGCAATTTGTCAATATCAGGGAGCACGGGGAGTGGAGTGGTGCCGAAAAGCTATTTGTTCACAAGTGCCAGTTCTTCTTCCATCAGTTCGTGCTCACGGCCACCTTTCTGGTTGCGCTGAAATGGGCATTGGCAAAATGGATGCCCCTCGACCTTGGTCTGCGCTGGGATTGGAATAAGGTGAGACCCTATTTCCTCATCCTGCTCATGGTGAGTCCCTTGATGGTGGCCGCCTCCTTTCTGCCCGATTTTCAGCAGGCATATCCCCAATACAAGCCATGGTTCCGCAATGAACTGGCCTTCGGGCTTTCAAATGCGCTACGGTCGGCAGTGTTCACATCAAGCTATTCCTCAGGATTCGTTGCCGTGGAGATGCTCTTCAGAGGGGCTTTGGCATTGGGCATGTTCCGTATCATGGGCACCAGGGCGGTGTTGCCCATGGCAGCGTTCTACTGTGCATTTCATTTTGGAAAACCGATGGGCGAGGCCATCGCCTCTATACTCGGAAGCTATCTGCTCGGTGTGCTTGCCATTCATGGACGTTCCATTGCTGGCGGGATAATCGTTCATCTGGGCGTGGCCATGCTCATGGAGCTGATGGGCCATCTGCAACATGCATTGCGATGATGCGGTGTTTCAAAACTATTATGCCCATTTTCGCGGCATGGATAGAAAGACCATCATCATCATTGTTTTTGCGGGGAGCTTTCTCCTGATGCAGCTCATTCCCAGAAAACACTCAAATCCTGAAGTGAACCCGGTGGAGGAGTTCTCACCCGACCGGTCTGTGACAGAGTTGGCTTTGTTGCAATCGGCCTGTTTCGACTGTCATAGCAACGAGACCGTCTATCCATGGTATTCCTATGTGCAGCCCATTGCCCTCTGGTTGGACCACCACGTGCAAGAGGGCAGGGAGGAACTGAACTTCTCCACCTGGCATACCCTTCCCATGGACAAGCAGGCACACAAGCTGGAGGAATGTTCAGAAATGGTGGAGTCGAAGGAGATGCCGTTGAGCAGTTTTACTTGGACACACCCTGAAGCAAGGCTTTCGGCAGCAGAGCGGCAGCAGATCGTGGACTGGTTCAACAGGTTGAGGTCCGAGTATTGACTTCTGTTTCCATTTTGCTACTTTGGCCCGATAGACCCACCCATGACAGAAAGGCCACTTTCCATTGCCGCATCTCTTGCTCCCATCATCATACTCATTGCACTGCTGGGGATCAATGTGCTGCTCTTTGGTGATAATGCACTCGGAGGGGCCAATCAGGTGGCACTGCTTCTGGCCGGTGGAATGGCCGCCATCATAGCCATGTGGCACGGCCACCGATGGCAGAAGCTTTTCGAT
>JAIPBJ010000035.1 GCA_021739625.1 Flavobacteriales bacterium
CGAGCAGGTATCTGCCACCACCCCGTTCGAACAGGGTGATCGGGAATGCGGCCATCACAGTGCCGAGCGCCAAGAGCAGGAGATCCACGTTGGCCGCCTTGGGACTCCTCCAGATGACAAGCAAGAGGAGCACCGACATGAGCGCTACGAACACCATGCAGGCGATCCTTAGACCAGTGGGCACCGCCACTTCATACTCATAGAGGAAAAAACCCGTGAAATAGGACCAGAAACCGGCAATGAAGCGATGGAAGAGGTTGCAGACATGCACCGAACCCATTCCGGTGGGCATCCAGAGATCGGGATTGAGATAGGCCGGCAGCCGCAAGAGCACCAAGGCCATAAGGCCAAGACCGAACACCGGCAGTATGTCCCTGCGCGACATGGCCAGAAGACGCTGCGTCAACAAGGGGAACACCACAAGGACGAAGAACACCTGCGACACCGCGATCACCGCCACGCTGAGACCCACCGCCAGCCAGTGCCTCCGCTGCCAGACCGGATACAGCAACAGATGCTCGATGATGAAGCAGACCGCCACAAAGGCGGTGATGTAGCCACCTCGGAGCATGGTTCCCCAAACGGTCCATGGGGGGAACATCGCCAGTACGAGTGCAAAAAGAAGGTAGCCGGACCACGGGAGACCCTTTGAGCGCAGAACGCGCATCAGGCGCTGAATGCCCAACGAGAACAGGAGCATTCCGCCCAGTTTGAGGCTGGCCACCCCGCTGCCCAGAAAGACGGTGAACAATGCAGCGGCAAGTGTCTCGAACAGCGAGAACCCGTACTGCTGGCCATAGAAATAGAATGGTGACCCGTTCAAGGACAGCAGGTCGCGGGCCATGATGCCGATGATGGCCTCATCGCCATCAAAGAACACGTGGTCGCCAAGCAGATAGGGCAGACGGGCAAGCATGACCAGAAGGAAGGCCACCGGCCATTCGACAAGGAATGGGAGACCCTTGGGCGGGGGGGCCTCACCGGTCTTTCGGGATGGGGATCTGTGCATCGGCCGCGCCTAAAGCAGTTGCACCACATAGTGCAGCTCGATCCCATTGGCATTGACGGCCGTCAGATGGCGATGCGCGGCATGGTCGCTGATGCCGAAACGGGACACGCTGATGACGGCAGCGGCCGCATCGGCCATCACCTCCACCGGGGTGCTGTCGGTGCCACTCGGGGTGGTGGCAAGGTGGAAGCGCACGGGCGTGCCAGCAGGCGCCCCGTCCTCAGACCTCACCCTGATGCGCAGCCCGTCATCGGCCATGAAGGTGTGTGTGAGCACCGCTTCGGTCTCTCCCGGGCTCAGGGTTCCTGTGTAGCGCACCTGATCGCTCTGGCGCAGCACATTGAGGTCGAAGAACGGGGCGATGGCCTTGGGCGTACTGGCCAGCTTGTCGATAAGGAACCCGAGGTTGCGATACTGCTCGGTCATCACCGCCCTGCGGGCCTGCTCCACCTCAAGGCTCTTCGATCGCGTGTGGCCCCGGGCCCCCATCTGCGAAGCGAGGGCGGTGGCGAGCTGCGTGGCAAAGGCATCCACGGTCGCATGCACAGTGGTCAGGGCCGGGTGGTCGGCCAGGGCCTTGGCCAGGGTCTCCACGGCTGCGATCCGCGACACCCTGTCGCCATGGTGAAAGGGTTTGCGCGCATTGGGAAAGAGCATCTGGTGGCCCGGAGAGCCTTTCGCATAGCCGGCCACCGATCTAATGTTGGCGTCCCATGTGTCCAACGCTGCGTTCAGCAGCCCCATCATCTGCTTGATATCAACGGTGCGCCCCTGTTGCAGGCCGCTCGCGGTGCTCCATTGCGCGTAGTGCTGCGAATAGGCCGCATGGAAGGGGCTGTAGCGATCGCAGAGCATGGCCCAGTCCGGGTCCGATGGGTCAGCGGTCATCCGCCCCTGCAGCACCGAATGATGGTAACTGCTCAGTTGGAACGCCTTCTTGTAGCTGCCTTCGGTCTCATTGAGCAGCTGATTGCTCAGGTAATGCCAGTCCTTTTCCATGGGTTCAAATGTATTTGGCACTCCTCCTGTGCCGAAATGCAAGCATTGCGCGTGCTTTGCTGCGGCAAGGGATTACGGGACGTGACAAAATTATTGTTTTCATGCAATCCGCTGCAACGGAATGCATGTAACCTAATGGTTTCATTCAATCCCCTACAGGGGAACGTATCCAATCTAATGGTTTCATTCAATCCCTTACAACGGAACGCATCCAACCTGATGGTTTCATTCAATCCCCTACAGGGTAACACATCTAACCTGATGGCTTCATTCAATTCCTTACAGGTGAACATATATAACCTAATGGTTTCATTCAATTCCTTACAGGGGAACATATATAACCCAATGGTTTCATTCAATCCCTTACAACGGAATGCATGGAAACAACTGCTTCGTTGCAATCCGGGGTGACGGAGTGCGTCAGCGAGGCTGCTCCGCTGCAATCCGAGTCAGCGCAATGGAGAGATGCAACTGCTTCGTTGCGAGCTGCTGCGACAGCGCACGGCAGCGAGGCTGCTCCGTTGGCATCCCTTGCCATCTGCACCGGCCGATCGCCCTCCTCGGTGGTCATGGTGGCGGTCGCGGCCCGGGCAGATGATGCTGTGGAATGCCGTGCAGCCCCGGCCTACTTGTCCGCATGGAGCGTCCATGACCGGGAGTTGCCCACCTTCGCCTAACTTTGTGATTGACAATCAAAGACCATGATCTTCGGAGCCATCATCATGGATCCTTCAACGACCCCAAGGTGCTCCATGCGAGAAACGGTTAATTTTGTTCCGATCACATGCCCATGAAGACGCACACGCTCGAACTCAAAAGCAAAGACCCGTTCGTGGTGCTGCCATTGAAGCAGTACGAGTCGTTGTTGGAGCACATAGAGGAGCTGGAGGACAGGGCCGCACTCCTCACCCGAAAGAGCGAGGAGGATGTGCCATGGGAAGATTTCGAGAAGAAGTTCAAGAAGAAATTCGGCAGCAGGTGAGCTACACGCTCGTTCTCAAGCGCAGTGCCGAGAAGGAACTCCTCGCACTACCAAAGATACAGGCCTTCAAGGTGAAGGCTGCCATCGAGGGTCTGGCCGACAACCCGCGGCCAAAGGGCTGCAAGAAGATGGCAGGTGCCGAGGACGACTACCGCATCAGGGTCGGCAACTACCGCGTGGTCTATTCTGTCAGTGATGCAGAGGTGACCGTATGGGTCATCAAGGTCGGGCATCGGAAAGATGTCTATCGTTGACAGCTTTCCGCTCAGAGTGGAATGCCACTCTTGAACAGAGGTTCACTCCTCCGTAAACTCCATCACCTGCAAGTAAATCCCCGTTCTGCCCAACTGCCCATGCAGCCAATTTCGGTATGCACGCTGGGGCGGTGAGGTGTAGTTGGCGATGAGGAACCGGTCGCGGTTCAAGCGGATGATGCTGGGGAATGCCGTGTCGCCCGCGCCCGGCAGGTCCATCACATGCACCACTTTCCGCTTGTGGCGGTCGATGCGGTAGAGCGCGGTGGTCTTGGGGCTGAGGGAGAAACCCACCCAGTTCACGATGCGCTGCCACGCCATGCTGCGCTTGCGCGAGGCGCGACCAAAGGGGTGGTCGCCCAGCTGGTAGCGGGCAATGAGGTACAGCTCGTCCCCGTGGCGGAACATCCGGGGCGACATGTAGCAGTTCGGGTCCGAGATTTCTGGAAACTGCCACTGGCCGAGGCTGTCGGCAGGGGCGAACACCACGTGCGAGCCGAAGCCCGTGGCATCACCGTCCTCATTGCGGGTCACGGCCCAGAGGTTGCCCTCGCGGTCGAACTCGAAGGCCGACTCGCTCACCCCGCCCTGATACACGCGGCCGCTGTCGCCCAGGGCCGTCCAGTTGATGCCGTCCGTGCTGTGCTTCAGGTGCAGGTTCACCTTCACATCGCCCCGCACCTGATAGTGCGAACCGCTGTAGCCCGTCATCCAAAGCCTGCCGTTGCGCGGCTTCATCTCCCAGTGCACCTCGCCCTTGTCCAGCACGTTCTGCGGGCCTTGCCAAGTGCCGCTGCCGTCCGTGGTGTAGAGACTGATGTGGTCGGGCGTGAATGACGTCATGCTGCTGCCTGCCGCGAAACAGTAGAAGTGCAGCCGCCCGTCCACGGGGATGAGATACGGCTCGCGGAAGTCGCGCCCGAGGAAGAACTCCATCTCCTTGCGCCATTCGCGCCCATCGGCCGTGGAGATGATGTACATGCCCGTCTTCTTACTGGCGAAATGGGTAGGCCCCGTGCGGAATGCCACATAGAGCCTCTTTCTGAAGATGCTGATGCTGACGTTGTTGTTCGATGTCTGCGGATGCACACCCTCTGGCAGCCGCACGGAGGGGATGAGCCACAGCGGCTCGCTCAGCGTGGGGGTACACTTCTTCCCCGAGGGAAAATCCTTGTCAAAATAGGCAGGGTCGTCAGGCGCGAAGTCGAGCAGTGGGAGGTAGTGCGCCAGCATGTCCTCCACGGGGTGGGATGGCGGACGGGTGGTGGCATCCCACGGGGCACGACAGGAGGCGAATGTGAGTGTGGCCAACAGCATCAGCAGAACACTCTTCGTCCCGAAAGACCCGTCCTCCGCCTCAGGCAGAAGGGGAACTGTACGACCTTGAAACCTCATCAGCTGATCATCACTTCTCCGGTCCCGTCAGTCATAATGGACATCACCGATAATGCCCGAAAGATAGGGATGGCCATGCAGCATTGGGGCGATGCGGCATCGCCCCGCTCCTACCGCTGTTTCAGGCTTTGGAATATCAGCACATTGAAGACCGCCAGGCCGATTATCATTACGATGTCGGGAAGGAGGGGAATTTCCATGTCGGGCCTGATCTGCAAAGATGGTCTGTCGAAAATGGGCTACCCGTGCTTCGTTGACCGCCTACCTTTGACATGCTATTGAGAACGCCCGTGACCACTGTCAGCTATTGCGAAGTACCCATCTATTTGGGCGAAGCCTTCGTCAAGGTTTGGGAAAAGGTTCCACCACGCACCATCATCATCACCGATGAGCATGTGAAAGCCCTTTGGGGCCATCTCTTTGAGGACAGGCCATGCATCGTATTGCCTCCAGGCGAGGAAGCGAAGTCTCTGGAGACTGTCGGCCAAGTGGTGGAGGAACTCGTGGAACTGGGGGCCGACCGGGGCAGTTTTCTGTTGGGCGTGGGCGGTGGTGTGGTCTGCGACCTCACGGGTTTCATCGCATCGGTGTTCATGCGTGGCATCCCGTTCGCATTCGCACCAACAACCCTGTTGGCACAGGTGGATGCGGCCATCGGGGGCAAGAATGCCGTGAACACAGATCACTACAAGAACATGATCGGCCTGTTCAATCAGCCACAGTTCATTCTGAGCGACCCGCAATTCCTGAGCACGCTGCCCGACCACGAGTTCAGCAATGGACTTGCCGAGTGCATCAAGCATGCCTGCATAGTTGACGAAGCGTATTTCTCTTGGATGGAGCAGCACTTGGACAGTCTCCATCAGACCGACACGGTGCTGTTGGAAAAGCTCATCATCGCATCTGTAAGGATCAAGTGTGCCATTGTGGATGAAGACCCCTTGGAGCAAGGCACGCGCAAACTGCTGAACTACGGCCACACCTTTGGGCATGTTTTGGAGAAACAGCACGGATGGTCCCATGGAAAGGCGATCAGTGTGGGGATGAATCTCGTGAACCAGATGGCGGTTGACAGAGGGATGTTGAACCCCGATGACCGGCTCCGTATCTCCGAACTTCTGATGCGGGCGGGGCTTCCGGGCGACACTGGAGGAATTCACTGCACCGACCTGTTCCAAGCAGTGCGCAGCGACAAGAAGAAAGAGGACGGGCATATTGCGTTCGTCCTGCTCAAAGGAATCGGAAGGGCAGAGATTGTAAGGGTCGCCTTGGATGATTGAGACCGTAACCCCATCGCGGTTGTCTGGAACGGTGGTCGCTCCACCGTCAAAGAGCCACATGCAGCGGTCGGTGGCCATTGCCGCCTTGGCCGATGGGGAAAGCCGCATCAGCGGTTATGCACCAAGTGCCGATGTGGATGCGGCCATCTCGGTGGTGCGCGAACTCGGAGCAACGCTTACCGTCCATGATTCCGAGATCATCATCACCAAAGGAATTTCGCTTGACCAAGCCACTTCAATCCATTGCGGTGAGTCGGGATTGGCCGCAAGGATGTTCAGTGCCATCGCTGCGCTGTCTCCGAAACAGATTACCATAACAGGAGAAGGTTCGCTTTTGAGAAGGCCATTTGGAATGGTGCATGAGGCACTGTCGCAACTGGGCAAAACGGTCATCTTGACGGATGGGAGACTGCCCATGGATATCTCTGGGACGATGCTGCCATCGGAGATCTGCATTGATGGGTCTGAGAGTTCGCAACTGCTCACAGGCCTGCTCATTGCCCTGCCGATGTTGGATGGGAGAAGCATCATCCATGTGGACGGGCTGCAAAGCAGTCCATACGTACAGATGACCATCGACACCTTGGAGCAGTTCGGGGTCCAGATTCAGAATGAGGGGTTCAAGAAGTTCATTGTCGAAGGAAATCAACGGCCAAGGCCGACCTCACTGACAGTTGAGGGCGATTGGAGCGGAGCAGCATTTCTGCTGGTGGGCGGTGCGATCGCGGGCGAGGTGACCGTCACGGGGCTGAACCCCGGATCATCGCAGGCCGACCGCGCCATCCTCGATGTGCTTCAAATGGTCGGTGCGACTGTGAACGTTCAGAACAGTCAGGTAACCGTGAAACGCGACCGGCTGTTGCCGTTCTTCTTTGATGCCACTGACTGCCCCGACCTGTTCCCACCACTTGCCGCCCTGGCCGCCTATTGCGATGGGAAGTGCATCATTGCTGGAACCCATCGTCTGGGCCACAAGGAAAGTGACCGTGCGGCCACCATCACTTCCGTCCTTCACGGGCTTGGGATTGCGGTGAGTTCGGAGGACAATGCGATGCACATCATGGGCGGGCAGGTGAGTGGAGGAACCATCTCATCACACAACGATCACCGCATCGCCATGATGGCCGCCACCATGGGCTGTATGGCCTCGGGAGCGGTCAACATCACCGAAGCCGGGGCCATCAACAAATCCTACCCTGATTTCTTTCGTGATATAGCATCTTTGACGGACAGAATCAGATGAACAGTTTCGGGACGATATTCAGGATTTCAGTGTTCGGTGAGTCGCACGGGCCTGCCGTTGGCGTGACCATGGATGGTTGTCCGCACGGGATTGCCCTCTCAGAGGAAGACCTGCTGCCCGACCTCGAACGCAGGAAGAGCGGTGCCAAAGGAACCACCCCTCGCACAGAGACCGATTCTCCCGAATTCATCAGTGGGGTGCATAACGGCCACACCACAGGTGCGCCACTCACGGTCATTTTTCGCAACGGGAATGTCCGGTCTGCAGATTATGATTCCCTGAAAGACATGCCCCGCCCCGGTCATGCCGACCTCACGGCAAGGGTGAAGTTCAAAGGGTTCAACGACCCGCGCGGTGGAGGTCATTTCTCTGGAAGACTGACGGTCTGCCTTGTGGCAGCGGGAGCAATTGCCAAGAAAGTGTGTGAAGGCATTTCCATCCGGGCAAAACTGGTCGAGGCCGGAGGACTGACTGACGTTGACGCTGCCATCGATGCAGCGTTGACAGCGGGCGATTCCATCGGAGGTATCATCGAATGTCGCGCCACCGGAATACCCGCAGGTCTGGGCGAACCGTTCTTCAATTCCGTGGAGTCGGTGATATCGCATCTGGCGTTTTCAATTCCTGCCATCAAGGGCATCGAATTCGGCTCAGGGTTCGGTGCTGCAAGGACCCGTGGAAGCGTCCACAACGACAGTATCATCGCACGGTCGGGCAAGACCTCCACGAACAATGCCGGAGGTATCAACGGAGGAATCACCAACGGGAACGAGCTGATCGTGCGCATCGCGGTGAAACCGACCTCAAGCATCGGCCTGCCACAGCGAACGGTGAATATGAGCACAGGGGCGTTGGAGACCTTGGTAGTGCTCGGCCGCCATGACGTGTGCATCGCATTGCGCGTGCCGGTGGTGGCGGAGGCCATCACGGCCATTGCACTGGCCGATCTGCTCCTTCAGAAGAGGGATTGAGGCATGGGATCCTGCCCAAGGGCCGGATCACTTGTATTTGCGCCTTCTGATGGCCGAATATGCCAGCACCAATAGGAAGAAACCGGCAGCCCATAGCCCATAGACGCTGATCTCAGGCATTCCCATGACGTGGCCCATCTCTGGGCCATAGTCGGCCGTCATGGTGATGGCCGAGGCAATGAGGCAGCCCACGGTGAGGAATGTCAGCGACATGCGATTGGCCACGCTGTCCATTTTCTTCAGCAGGTAGCCGTATCCCTGAAGCTCCACCTCAAAGTGGATTTTTCCCTGTTGTGCTTTGGCCAACAGGGTACGGATGTCCTTCGGAAAGGCGGTGAGGAAGGCATTTATCTGCCCGAACTGCTCAGAAACCTCACTGAAGATGTTCTTGGGCGAGTACTTCTCCTTCATCAGCTTCATCCCATAAGGGCGGATGAAGTCGTAGGTGTTGAAGTGTGGGTGAATGGACTTGCCTATGCCTTCAAGGATTGCGAAAGCGCGGAAAATGAGGAAAACCCCGCCCGGCACCCGAATCTGATAATCGTACATGATCTTCTGCAGTCGTTCGACCACATCGGCAATGCTGCTCTCGTCCACATCGAGCTGCGTGAAGTCCTCAATGATCTCGTTGAGGTCATACTCAAGTTGGCGCATGTCCTCAATGCGGTCTTCCACAGCAAGGGCCTTCATGCTCATGGCCATCTTTCGGGCATTCTGCTCGGCCATGCCGATGAAGATGCCCGCAAAGGCGAACTTGTCCTTCTTCATCATGGTGCCCACCATACCGAAATCGAGCAGGCAGATGACCCCGTCCTTGCGCACCAGCACGTTGCCCGGATGCGGATCGGCATGGAAGATCCCGAACTCGAAGATCTGGGTCAGATAGATGTCCATCCCATTCTCTGCCACCTTGCGCGGATCCAGTCCCCAAGCACGCATTTGTGGCACATCAGAGATCTTGCAACCACTGACAAACTCCATCACCAGCACATTCTCAGAACAGAATTCCTTGTGCGCCTTGGGGATGTAGAAGTTCTTATAGTCCTTGTAAAGGGTCCGGAACCGTTCGAGGTTGCGGGCCTCGTTGCGGTAGTCCAGTTCCTTGTTCATGCTCCGCTCGAAGGAGCGGACAAGGTCGGGAGCACTCAGCACGCCCTGTTTCTTCAGATAACGGTCGGCACGGTTCACCGCGTCCACGAGGATGGCGAGGTCGCTCTCCACCTGCTCCTTCACCTCGGGCCGCTGAATCTTGACCACCACCTCCCGCCCGTCCTTGAGCCGGGCCTTGTGAACCTGCCCAATGGAGGCGGATGCCAGAGGCTTCTCATTGAACACGTCATAAATGTCCTCCAGCTTCTTGCCGTTGTCCTTTTCAATGATCTGGCGTACGCTTTCGAAACCGAACGGGGCCACATTGTCCTGAAGCTTCTCAAACTCTGCGATGAGCGGAGCGGGGAGCATGTCAGGCCGGTTGCTGAGCACCTGCGCCAGTTTGATGAACGTGGGGCCCAGTTCCTCGCAGGCCATGCGGATGCGCTCCCATCTTGAGTATTGGAACACGGGCTTATCCTGCCGCATCCAAGAAAGGCGCACCTTCTCTGTGACGAAGTTGCGCAACGTGCTATTGGTGACGATGTCCTCGAAACCATACTTCACAAGCACCCCGATGATCTCGCGGATGCGCCCGATGTTCTTGAAAGTCTGCCCGTTGAAAATCATCCCTCCGAAAGAGTCGCGAAGGTAGCACAAATGGAAACCTCGCTACCTATGGGTAATGCAAAGGAGGTCTGCGGCATCAAGTTGATGCAACAGCCACAGATCCATCACAAGAATACAGGACATGCTTGCAGGAATGATTTAGATTTACGGATCGTCCTTGGTCGGGCAGCTCTGTAGAATTGCCCTGAATTTCAGATATTCTTGGATTGATGCGCATTGAGCAGAAGAACAATAGGGGGCGGTCATGGACCATGGCTTTGGGCCTTGCGGTGGTAGGATTCCTATTGCTCCTGTTGACCCGTTGGCTCGGCACCCGTCATTACGGGATGACTGAATCCTGGCAATCGTTGGTCTTCCATACGGGAATCTTCTTGCTTGTCGCTTCAATGATCCAATGCATAGCGCCCTTGTTCCGTTGGTCTGCCGTGAACACGAGGGTGCTCATCGGAAGCGTGTGCATGGCGTGGATGGCACTTGAGCTCGCTGTTCGCATGTCCGGTGCGGCTCAGACCTATCCAGAGTTAAGGTCGGGCTTCTATCAGTCGTCCTATGTCATGGATCAGGACAATCCGCTCAGGGTGAACAATCCATTCGAGAAGCTGATCATCACTGCGCCAGAGTACAGCTTTCCGCGACAGGTGAACACACATGGGTTCAGCGACTTGGAATTCGGAGTGAAGCAGCCCGGGCAGCTGCTCATTCAAACTTATGGTGACTCGTTCACCGAAGGCGATGGCGCTCCTTATGATTCGGCCTATCCCACCATTCTGCGCCATATCCTTCAGCAGAATTTCTCGAAAGACATCCTGATTCAGAATTTCGGCATCCGAGGCAATGACCCCGGGTTCTATTGGAAGCAGCTCCGCGATATTGGGGAGGCAATGAGGCCCGATATCGTAGTGATAAGCTACGGATCGTACGATTACACCACCGATTTTTTTACCCGTGGTGGATTGTCCAGATTCCATGACGGCCTGTGGAGTGCGCTGCCGGCCCCTTGGTGGGAGTTCATCTATGCCAACAGTCATCTGGTGAGGATCATATTGGATATCGCTTTCGATGTGGAGGCACATGCCTTCCTGACCACTCCCGCACAACGGGAAGAACGTCTGCGAGCACTGCGGCCGGCTTGGAATGAGGTGTTCGACAGTATAGCCGATCTGGCCCGCAGGGCCGAAGCGCGGGTACTCCTTATCAAGAAACCTGAAAGGAGCGAGATCGATGCCGGGGAATACGAGGAGGATCTCTCGTTTTTCGACCACTATTTGGAGAAGGACACGTTTTTCAGGCACTTTGACCTGAACGACTACTATCGCTCAGAACGGAAACTCACTGCAGACAGCACATATCGCTACTACTGGAAGCACGATGGACATCACAATTCCAAGGGATATGAGCTCATGGCGCAAGGTGTTCATCAGGCCCTCATAAGGAGTTTTCCGGAACGCTTTGCGCTTCCTGACAGCACCAGCAGAGAAGTTGTTCCACAATAGTCACCTATGCACTGCCTGCCCACCTGTTTGGTAGTTTAGCCGTCCCAACTCCCGCCCATGAACCGCTTCATTGAAGGCATCCGCTCCCGCCTCAGCGAGAAAGCTGACCATGAGACAGCTTTGGCGGCAGGCTATGACCCGCTGAACAGGGAGCAGTATCGCAGGTTCAACCGTTTCAGGCCCGAAGGCCCCAAGCGGCTGTTCTGTTACCTGCCTTTCAACAGCCTCACGTTCTCGTTCAATGGTGAAGTTTATGTCTGCTCCTATAACCGGGATGTGGAACTGGGCCATTATCCAGAGAACAGCATCCACGAGATATGGGAGGGTGAGAAGGCCAGACAGTTGCGCCAGCACATGCGGCACAACGACCTCAGCTTCGGCTGCCGCCACTGCAAGTTCTTCTTCGACAAGGGCAAGTTCTCCAACCTGCGGCCATTGGTGTTCGACAAGTATCACGGTCACACGGACGGAGACCATCCCCGCGTGTTCGAATTTGAGCTGAGCAACACCTGCAACCTCGAATGCCAGATGTGCCATGGCGAAGTGAGCAGCAGCATCCGCAAGAACAGGGACCGGCTGCCTCCGTTGGTAAGTCCGTATGATGATGCATTTGTCAATCAGCTCCGCGAGTTCATACCGACTTTGAAAGAGGCCAAGTTCTATGGTGGCGAGCCGCTCCTTATCCCCATCTATTACAAGATATGGGATGTGGTGAAGGAGCTGAATCCGAAGCTCAACATGTTCGTGATCACCAATGGAACGAACTGGAACGACCGCATAGAACGGCTGGTAAATGACCTGAACTTCGATGTGGCCGTGTCCATCGATGCTGCCGAGAAGGAATTGTTGGAAAGGATCAGGAAAAATGTGGTCTTTGAGGAGTTGATGGTGAACATCAAGCGGTTCAGCGAGGTCTGCAATCGCAAAGGCAAACATCTTTCGCTGAGCTACACCGTGCAACGCGACAATTGGCGGCAGTTCCCCAAGATGATCGAGCTGTGCAACGATGTGGGCGCCTACATCTATGTGAGCTATCTGGAGCGTCCGCGCCAGTTCGCACTGGCCGAGATGGACAGGCCGGACCTGATGCGCATCCGCGAGGAGATGGAGAAGTACGTACCCAGCGCACGGAATGCCAAGGAGCGGCACAACCGCAACTGTTTCGAGGATTTCAAGGCATATCTGGACAGTTATATCGGCAACGAGGCCGAAAGGCATTATCACGAATATGAGTTCAGCGAGGAACACAGGAAGGAGGTCGGAGAGCTGAGGGTCGGTTTTCTGAACAGCGTGACACCTGCCGCCAGCGAAGGTCATTTCAGGGATTGGGCCGAGGCCTGCTATGCCACCGATCCGACACATGAAACAATCTTCAGCAAGGAATCCTTCTTCAACCGGGTGAACGAGGCAACATCCGAACTGACGGACGAAGAGGTCAACATACTGCGGGGGTTCATGATGGCGACAGATTTCAGGCAGTTGCTCAAAGGAATCGCCAGCACGGACAATGCCGAACTGGTGGCCAAAGGCCGCGAATCATTGCGTGCATATCGCGAACGTCAGGGGACGCACGCATGAAGGACAAGCTGCTCAATATCTACAGTCGAATGAGCAGTTCGCTGCGCAACCAGTCGGGACCCGGGCTGCCGGCAAGCACGGTGGCCGCCTACAATGCATCGCGGGGAAGGCCGCACTCACGCCATATCTGCCATGCCCCGTTCACCAACATGTATTTCAATGTGCATGGCGACTGCTCGCCCTGCTGGCTCACCTTCCATGACCCCGATTCCTATCCGAACAGGTCTGTGCATGAGATCTGGTTCGGAGAAAGGTTCCAGAAACTGCGTGAGCGCCTTCTTCATTTCGACCTGACCCAGAAATGCAGCGTGTGTCTCAAGAATCTGCAGACAGGCAACCACACATCTGTGCTCGCGCGGGCCTATGATGTGAACGAGATCAGGGAGTATCCCACCATGCTGGAACTGGAGGTGTCCAACACCTGCAATCTGGAGTGCGTGATGTGCATAGGCGAACTGTCTTCCTCCATCCGCAGGAACCGTGAAAAACTGCCCCCGATGGTCAGCCCGTATGATGACGCTTTCGCTGACCAGTTGGAAGAGTTCATCCCTCATCTGCACGAACTGCGTTTCAACGGAGGGGAACCATTCCTCATTCCGTTGGTTTACAGGATATTTGAGAAGGTGGAGAGGCTCCATCCCAAACTCAAGATCGTGATAGCCACCAATGGAACCGTGCTCAACAACAAAGTGAAGGACTGGTTGGGGAGACTCAACATCCACATCAATTTCTCGCTCGATTCACTGACGGCCGACATCTATGAGACCATACGCGTCAATGCGAAATTCAGCCGGGTGATGGAGAACTTTGACCATCATCATGCCTACTGTCGCGACAATGGGCGCACCATGTGCATCATGGTCAATCCGATGCGCAACAACTGGCACGAGATGCCGGAGTTCGTTCGTTTCGCCAATGGCCGCAATGTGAACCTGTGGTTCAACACTATCCATCGCCCAAAGGAGTGGGCCATCTGGTCTTTGCCCACCGACCAGTTGCGCGATGTTCATGCTACCCTAAATGCTGTGGACTTCGGGACAGAAGCGCGTACATCCATCGGCAGTTTCAACATCGGTGTCTATCGCAATCTGGCCGATGTGCAGCTGCGCAACTGGCTGCGCGAGGCCGAGGAGCGGGAACATACTGCGGAAATAGCCACACCGGCACTCACTCCCGCAGAGGCCTCCACCGCGCTCATGGAGAAACTCACCGTGTTCATTGACAACAATTTCGATGAAGGAGTGGAGCAGAAGCAGAACCGCGTGAAGCAGCTTGCCGAGAAATTGAAGTCCATAGATGCCAAACTGCGTGAGCGCAATGATGATGAGGATTTCTTCGTCAATGCACTGGAGGTCCCGTCAGATGTGCTGTACACGGGCCTTGAAAGCCGCAGTGTGAACAGCCTTGTAGAGGAATTCGAGAATTGGATGGTACGCAAGGCGGCTACGCGGTGAACTTGGCAAATGCTTGCTGAAGGTCCTCAATGCTCTGGTTCAACAGAACGGTTGCCAGCTCCATGGGCGGTGCAGCGGCCATCTGTCGGAGAACGGCCGGTGCGTGGCCGCTTGTCAGCATCATCGCAGCAATGGCCGCAACCTTCGCCCGGGTATCCTCGGTTCCAGGCAGGTCTTCCAAATGCCAGTAGGCCACCGGATACTGCATCAGGGCAGCGGTAAGATCGCCCTCTGCGGCTGCGAGCAGCATGCCCGCAAGCTCGGCCTGTTTCTGGTGTTCGCAATCAAAATCTCCCGTCCTGCCCATTTCCACCAGATCGAGGATGGTGGAAAGGACCGCCTCCTCAGACCAGTTGTCGGCCTTTGGCACGACCACTGATGCCGGCAGCGTTGCCCTTGCCCTTGCCACTTTGGCCTCCTTCTCTGCCAATAATGTCTTGCGCTCCGCGATCCACCCTTCCAGCAGTTTTATGAAGTCGTTGTAGGCCCTGATACTGAGATTGCGGGCGCTTCGCCCTCGTCCAGTCTCCTTTGGTGCAGGATGCTGCTTCAAGAAGGCGATGATGCGCTCCTGATCTTCCAATGGCTGTTCGCGCAGTGACAGCTCCACCGGAGTGAACACTGCATTCAGATAGAGCGAAACGCCTCTGTCGATGCAGAACTGGAGCATCTCTGGCAACTCGTGCCAATTATGGGTGATGGGGCAGGCGGCCATGGAAATGAACGTGCCCTTTCGCTCGGCATAGGTGCGGAAATACTCCAGGTTGGCCATTACCCGGTCGAAATCCCCATTCACGCGAATCCTATTGTAAGTCTCACGGTTCACCGAATCGCAACTGAGGATGATACCGGCCGTTAGCCCCTCCAACAGTTCTTTGACGCGGTCGGTGAGCAAGGTCCCGTTGGTGGTGATGTGGATGCGCATATTCGGGTTCACCTTGCGGATGCGCTCCCAGATCTTCAGATATACGTCTATCATGAACGGCTCGCCACCAAGGAATTTCGCGTCTGTGAGATGAGGCAGGAACTCCTCCAGTTCGTCCACGAACCGGTCATCATAAGGCGATTCGAGTGCGGGCAGCTTTTCCCTGTTCTTGCGGATGGATGAGGAGAAGTAACCGTTGCACATCACGCATTCGAGATTGCAGCGGTTGCTAAGTTCAAACTCCATCACCTTCGGGTATCCGATGTGCCCCGTCATCCGATGGCGAAGATATCCGATGGCAGTACCGATGCCATTGGGGGCGTACTCATCAGAATTTCTGGCCCTGACGCCATGGTGATTTCCGGCCACGATCATGCTGCCACACTCACTGCAACCGCCTCCAAGCTCATCTTCCCTTATCCATTGCCTGAGCTGCTCGGCCTCCTTGCTCCGCCAGATTTCCCCGATGCGCTGCTCCGGCCATTTGCCCAGCACGTGTTTGAAGTTGTAGCAGCACGCCCGAACATTGCCGTTCTGCTCGAAGTTGAGGCTTACGAACGGTGCATGGCAGATGATGGGCCTGTACGTTCCGCTGCGGGATGCCGCATATTCGGCCTTGGCCTTTTCGGGGAGTCTCATCAGTATAATCCGCTAACTGCTGGTTTCATTCAAAGGAACGTCTTTTCAAGCCGTCTGGACCACTCCGCATTCCTCCATTCATTCTTGGTCCTCTCCCAGCGGCTTTCAGGAATCTCGAACAGCCCGTGCTTGGCCATCAGCTTGGCCAGGGCGGACCGATGATAGAAGTCAGCGCGATTCACATTCCGTGTGCGCCATTCCTCATTCTGCCAATGGATGAAAAGCCATTGTTCGGGAATCTCATCCTCCTTCCAGATGAACCGGGATGTAATGTCCCAGCGGTCGTGGTTGCTTACTTCCCTAGAGATGTATCCCTCCAATCCGAGTTCGCAGATGTTGTCATTCAAGATGCGGATGGGCCGAAGCCAGTCGGTGTTCTCCGCGTTCACCTCTATCATGGCCTGATCGTAACACATTTTCATCAGTTCAGATCCCGCTGGGCATTTCATCACATTGCCCACCACTGGCAGGTCGTGATGCGGGCGGAAAAAATAAGGTCTATCAGTGAAGATGGGCCGCAGACATGTAATGTCCATATCCGTCCACCAGCCGCCCCGTTCATAAAGCAGCCTATAGCGGAAAATGTCGCTGAAACCCGCATAGCTGCCCTTGCCGTGACCGAATGCGTTCTTCTTGCGGTAGCAGAAGACCTCATCTTTGGGAATGATCTCTGATGCATCGGCAAGTAACACGCCTGCGGGCAGCGGAGTCTCCAAATGTTCATACGCCCATAGCCTGAAAACATGCCCCTGTGAAATATGAGAGTTGATGGTCAGCAGTTCCACTGCGCTGAGCCGATTGCCTATCCAGAGCGCGTTGAAGATCTGCCGTTCTGGGTGTAGGCTTATCCCCGTCCGTTCCTCCACCGCCTGCCAAACGTCCCATTGTGCATCGCCCCAGTGGTGATATACATGGATGAAATGTGGAGAGACCTTTTCATTCGGTTCTTCAAGCGTGAACCGCAGACCACCATGGTGAATGATGCGGTCGTGTGCATGGTCGGCAATCAGATTGAAGGCCGAAGGCAGCACAGGTGCATCCTGAAGCCCCATTTCCCAAACAGTGGAAATAAGAGTGCCCTGATCGCGGGTCTTCCATTCTGGAAGACCGAAGATGCGTGCCGTGCGGTCGTGCCACATGTCGAGAAAGTCATGACTGCGGCCATCGAACAGGAACACACCTCCATTCCAATGGTGCCAGTCTGCTGTGGCCACCTCTGTGCCAAAAGTGGTCTCGATCTGTTGTCGCAGATGGTCGCATTTGCAGTCGAACACTTCCTTTCCATTGATGGTCCACAAGTGGCCGTTCGATGTGTCGCAGCGGTAGTCGGTCGAAGCCTCAATACGGGCGATGGCACTGTCCTCCCTTTCATAGAGCACTGCCCGTCCTGCACTGTTGCGCCACAGTCCCTCATCTTTATGCAGCACGAACTCATCGTTCAATTCAAACCTTTTCCGCGCAAGCCAGAATCGCACAGTGAGCCATGTATATGAAAGGCGGTCTTTTTTGATGTCGATGAACAGTTGCTCCAATCGCACCTTCAATCCAGCATCCTCCTCTTCGCGCTCAAGATGGTGGTATCTTTTGAAAAGCCCCTTCAGTTCCTTCTCCCACGCTGCAAACTGATGGATGCAGCCACAGTTGACGGCCGATGGACTGAACTTGTCCATGCGGCAGTGATCACGGGCAAAGGTGATTGGGGCTGCATAGTGCTCGAATATCCCGTCAACCTTGTCCGAAAGTGCGACCACATCGGTGTCGAGGTAGCAGTACAATGGGCCTTCAGGAAGATAGCGGTGCAGCGAGGTCTTGAGCCAGATACTGGCCTGATGGTGGTCGAGATGATCGGGCGTGCGCACATCAACCACTTGGTTGTGAGAGATGGCGATCGCATTGCGGCTTCGGTCGGTGACCACAATGATGTTGCTGCGCGAAAACTTCCGAAGCGCCTCCAGAGAGTAGTTCAGCGCAGCAATGTGCTCCTCTGCCCCGCAGACCACGAAAACGAAGGTGCCTTTCATGAACTGGAAGAGGAGTGATTGGCCGAAGACGACAGACAGACTCCGTTCGGCCCGACCTTGAACATTGATTCTTGAATCCTGAACATTTCCACACTTGCAATTTTACGCCTCAGCGGCCCATTGACGGTACCAGTTTTCCATCACCGCAAGTTTCCAAAGCCGCCAATGGTCCTCCCGCTCCAAAAGGCGTGAAATGAATGCATATCTTACAATTCCATCCCCTGCCAAACGGCTGTTCGCCAACTGTGCCGTGTACCATGCAATGTCCATGTAATAGCTGTCCGGTCCCACAAAACCCTGCTTCTTGCGGTGGAGAATGGCCTGCGGCAACCTGTCCTTGATGTTCTCGTGAAGCAGGAACTTGGCTTTCTCTGGCCGAAAATAGTTCTGCTCTTTACAGGCGAACACCCTTTCGAACAACCGATGGTCGAGGAATGGAACCCGGACCTCCAACGAGCAGGCCATGCTGGCACGGTCTATCTTGGTCAGCACCAGTTCTCCCATGAAACACTTTATGTCCATGTTCTGGATGGATTTGAGCGGGGACAGTTCCTTTCGGTAATGTCGGCGGTAAAACCAGTCCACGTCCTCACGGATGTGGTGGTGATGTTCGGGCTCCAGCATCTCTTGGAGCATCTCTCGGTCGAAACGCCCCATGGACATGGCCTCTGCGTAGAAATTGATGATTGATGATTGATGATTGATGATTGGCGAATGTGGACGGATCCCAAATGCAGTCTTAAACTTTCCCCATAAACCGGATCCCATTGATGCGGAAGCCTCCTCTGAAGCCTGCGCCAACTCAGCCATGTATCGCTTCTGCCAGTCGTATCCACCGAAGATCTCATCGGCCCCTTCTCCGCTCATCACCGCCTTCACATGCTGCGCGGCAAGTCGGCTCACCATCAGCGTTGGGATGATGGAGATGTCAGCGATCGGCTCGTCATACACCTGTGCCATGCCGGTAAGCAGGTCGAGGCTGTGACGGTCGGCCACTGTGGTCGTGTTACCGATTTTCAAATGGTCGGCCACCAATGCTGCTGCCAGATGTTCGCTCTTCTCCCAACCCTCGAACCCGATGGAAAACGAGCGCAGCGATGGGTTCTGCTCGGATAGAAAAAGTGCGATGGCGCTGCTGTCGTAGCCCCCGCTGAGGAAGGTGCCTACCTCCACATCGCTGCGGGCATGGATGCGGACCGATTCTTTCAGCATGGCGCCCACTTCATCTGCCAACTGCCCCGGGTTGCAGTTTCCATCGGCTGCATTCAGCTTCCAGTATTCTGTGGTCGAATGGCCGAGATCCTCCAGACTTATGGACATGAAATGTGCTGGCGGCAGTTTAGAAACGCCTTTCCAGATGGTGAGGGGTGATGGCACATAGCGATACACGAAATAGTCGGTGAAAGCGGCCATGTCCAACTCCTTCGCAACCAGTCCCGAGGCCATGATCCCCTTCAACTCGCTGGCGAAAATGAGCCGTTCTGCCGAAAGATGATAGTAGAGCGGTTTGATGCCAAAGCGGTCCCGTACGAGATGCAGGGTGTTCGAATTCCTGTTCAGCAACGCGAAGGCGAACATGCCGGTGATGCGCTCCAAAAGCCCTTCAATGCCCCATTCTGTATGGCCATGCAGCAACACCTCGGTGTCGGTGGCCGTATGGAAAACGTGCCCTTTGGACATCAGCTCATCGCGCAGCTCCACATAGTTGTATATCTCCCCATTGAGGGTCACCACCAGCGAACCGTCCGCATGGGCCATGGGCTGCGCCCCGTTCTCAGACAGGTCGAGAAACGAGAGCCTGCGATGTCCCAGCGCAAAATGACCATCCGCAGAAAGCCACGTGCCCGCCCCGTCAGGCCCGCGATGGGCCAAAGTGTCGCGCATACGATCGAAAAGCACTCGGTTCACCGTGCCTCTCAATTCCACCTGTCCTATGATACCGCACATGGCTAAGACAGCTTTGACTTGATGAAATCCACGGCCGACTTTTCCTCACGGACGAGGTCCACCCCGAAAAGCCGGAAGAGCCAATAGATGGGATAGTTGACCATGGCGCTTATGGCCGACCTCAGTTTCGGACGTTGACTGTCGGCCCACCAGAATGTGTTGCGACACACGTCAGAAAGTAGGGAAAGGACATGCACAGGGGTCATCAGCGCGGAGTGCAGCGTCAATAGCAGCAGCCAATGCCAATCTCGGACAGACAGGGCCAACAGCAGCATCACGGGAAAAATCAGTTGGTAGAATGGGTCGGGCAGGTGACGCGTCCGCTCCAGGGCCAGGAAGCGGAGTACAACTATATCGCGCAGCACGTAGAGCCGCAGCAGACAGAATGCGGCAAACAAGACGGGAAGAATCGCGAGGACAGGATCCTGATAGGACAGCATCATTCCGAATGAGAGAAATGCAGCGATTTCGAGCACCAAGAGAACAAACAGAACCGTGGATGTGCGGTTGGGTCCCAACAACTGAGGCATGGTGACCACGCCTGCTCTCCGGTCGTTGAAAAGATCGTTGACCTGATGGATGAGGATGTTGCGAAGCCCAATGAGCGCGGCAACGAACATCAAAGGGAACAACCAGATGGGCAGTACTGCCCCTGTTCCTACAAATAGCGAATAGGTGTGGAACGAGAGCATCAGCGGCACCAGATAGGCATAGCCCATGTCCACAAGATTGGAGACAACAGGCACCACCTTCAACCGGGGGAAAGGCAGCGAATAGACCAGAAGCAATCCCACCTGCGCGGAGATGAGCACCCACGAGAGCAGATCTGACGGCAGCCACACCCACGGACAGACGGCCACGATGAGAATGCCTGACAAGAGCATGCACCGCTGTCCGATCGTAAGTGGTGCCATTCGGTTGGCCTTGCCGGCCATGGCATCATCGCTCTGATCGAAAAACTCGTTGATGAAATATCCAAGCGCAGCAAAACCTGTGGCGGTGATCAGCGAAAGCACGATGAGCAGGACTGTGCGTCCCTCCCATGACAGTTGGAAATGCCACAGCCACAGATACACACAGCCCATGATGAAGGGTAGGAGGCTGAGGCGCCAGTCCTTCGTGCGCGAGGATTCGGATATGCGCTCCCACAGGGCGGCCATCAGTCCTTGCGGTTCAAGTGATAGAGATGCTGCTCCTTCTCAGCACTGTAGGCGGGCTTCACCGCAAGGATCTCATAGAAATCGATGGGGAATACATAGCTGTCCCAACTGTCGATCTTGCCGATGCCGAACAGATTCTGGAAATCGTTAGAGATGCTCAGGTGTTCGAATTTTTCCATCGGAACCTGAGGTGGCCGCAGGAACTCAAGGATGAAACCCTGCTTGCGGATGGCCGACAGCACCTGGTGGAGGTCGCCCACCTCATACTCATAGGCCCGGTCTATCTGCCCGCAGATATGGTCGATGTGCAATTGTTCCCATTCATCCTTGCTCTCTCGCCTGAACAGGTCCTTGATGTAGAGCTTGCCTCCCGGTCTCAGCACCTCCCAAGCCGACCTGACGGCACCGGCCTTGTCTTTGGAATGTCCGAAGGATTCCAGAAAGATGACCCGGTCGAAGGACAATGGGGGAAAAAGCGAGGGCAGTCGGTGATAATCGCCCAAGGTCACGTTCACACGGTCTTCAACGCCTTTTTGGCGGATATGCTCCCTGGCGAGTTCGGATTGAACAGATGACACGGTGCACGACTCCACCTTCAGTCTGGCAAGACTCCCTGCAAAATAGGCAGCCGGGCCGCAGATACCACATCCCGCATCGATGATGTGCTGCCCATCTGCAAGTTGTGCGCTTGCGATGGTGTAGTCGAGATAATCGGCCACATCCGTAGTGCGGAAGGCCTGAATGATCTCGCCATAAACCTCGAGGAACTGGGGCGTGGTGCGGTCGTAGAAGTCGCCCACCCGTTTCGGTGCATCCTGCACCATGCCTCTTACCTTACTGTCTGATGCCATTGCAGCCGTGTTGGATCCCTTACTGGACAAAGAACGTGAATGCCGCCTGAACAGATATCCCCATTGGCAATTCCGGTCATTTCTTGGTCAACAGAAAGTCTCCGATCAGCATCGCATCCATGCCACAGCCATAAAATGCCGAGACCGCATCCATCACTGAATACACCATCGGTTCGCGGTTGCGATTGAAACTGGTGTTGACAACCATTCCAGTGCCTGTGGCCGCTTTGATAGACTTCAAAAGCAGTGGGAAACCACCGGGTTCACCTGCCGAAATGGTCTGAACACGAGCTGTTCCATCAACATGGGTCACAGCGGGATACTTGTCAGAAACAACGTCCACATTTACCGTCATGTACGGCAGTTCGCTTTTCGGTGAAGCGAATGCTCTGGTGAAATCCTCTTCCAGCACCGATGGGCAGAACGGACGGAATCCCTCTCGGAACTTGATGCGGCCGTTGATGATCTCCTTCATTTCGGGATTGAACGGTGAAGCAAGGATGCTGCGGCTGCCCAATGCACGGGGGCCGAACTCGGCACGGCCCTCCATCCAACCCACAACCTTATCCTGAAGAATGAGGTCTGCGGCCATATGCCAGGGCTCGTTCACTTGCATGTACTTCGCGCCAAGCCTTGCAAGCGTGTCAGCAATTTCTTTGTTGGTGAACTCCCTACCGAGTTTTGCGGTGATCATCGGAGCAGGACTGACATCGAATTCCACTGAAGCGAGATAGGCCGCGCCCAATGAGATTCCTGCATCGCCAGAAGCCGGCTGCACGAAAATGTCATCGATGCAGTCGAGCGCCAGCAGTTTGCGGTTGGCCGCGCAGTTGAGGGCCACGCCACCGGCCAAGCACAGTTTCCGCAGGCCTGTCTGTGCTGAAAAGGATCTCACCACCTCCAAAAGGGCGTTCTCCAAAAGTTGTTGCGTGGCCGCAGCTACATTTTTGAAACGGGCATCCATAGTACTGTCGGGCAAACGAGGCCCTCCAAGTTCGGAGATCAGTTTTTGATTGAAGATCGCCTGTTGACGGGAGCCCTGAGGCTGACCGGGCACATAGTGTTTCACGTATCCGTCATTCAACTGATATGACCCGTTTCCGACCGCAAGCAGAAAGGAGAGGTCAATGGCATCTGCATTCCCGTAGGGCGCAAGTCCCATCAGCTTGTATTCGTCCGTGTCGCGGGTGAAGCCACAGAACTGGGTCATCATCGAATAAAAGATGCCAAGACTGTTGTCGCGCGCAATCTGCTCAAGCACATCCAGCTTTCCTCCCCGTCCGATTGCCTTCTGTAGCGAGATGCCATCGCCCGATGCATCGATGGTGATGACCATCGTGTCATCAAATCCTGAAGCGTAGTAGCTGCTGGCCGCATGGCAGAGATGATGGTGGTAGCGCACAGTTCGCGGACAGTGGCCGAAGCTGTAGATGAAATACTCCTTCAGTGCGGCTTCATACTCATCACCCCAGGTGCTGCCATGGGTGGCCATGATGTCCACATCGCGAATACTGATGCCTGCAAGGTTCAGCACCTCATGAACGGCAAGGAAGGGCAGCTGTCCGGACGAGTGCTTGACACGGTTGAGGCGTTCCTCTTCCCCTGCGGCCAACAATATCCCATCGCGCAGCAGCACGGCCGAAACGTCCTGATAGCCGGCCCTCACACCACCGTTTATGCCCAGAATAGTCATGATGCCCTGTTAGCTCCTTTCTTCATTTCACTTGAGCTGGCTCAGTCTTTCTCTGAATTCCGCTGTCTTTTCCACATTGCCCATCGTCTCATAGGTGTGTGCGATGTTCTGATAAGGGTCCCGCCAAGCAGGATTGTAGGAAATGGCACGCTCATTCACCGCAATGGACTCCACGTACATCCCAGACCTGAAATACAGGTAGCTAAGGTTGTTGTATGCCTCAAGCATTTCGGGGTTGAACCTGATGCAGCGTCCATAGTATTCGATGGCAGTGACGTTGTCACCCAATTGATCGGAAATGACTGCTGCATTCAGCGTTGCATCATAGAACGTGGAGTCCAGTCTATGCGCCTCCTTGAAGCATGACAGTGCGTTCTGTGGCTCGTTCAGGATCTGATAGACCCGCCCGAGGTCATACCACGCGTTGAAGAACTCAGGCCAGATCCTCACCGCCTGTTTGAAATGTCCGAGCGCCTCGCGCCTCATGTCCATGGCCTCACGGGCATATTCGGGCCCGAACGAATTCTTCATCAGGTGAGAGGCCAGCAGGTTGTGTGCCTGTGCTGAATTGGGAACGTGTTCGAGGTCGTTCCGCATAAGGGTGAGCGCATCCTTCCACTGTAGGCTTCTGGCGAGGGTCAGCCCCGAAAGGGATACCAACAGTAGGATCGCTCCCATTGTCAGGACCTTACGGGCACGCGGACCTACAACCATTTCATATAGCCATGATAACAGATATCCGACTGCAATGCAGAAACCGAAGGAGGCCACGTAGGTGAGGCGGTCTCCGATCATGCCAGCGACTGGGCCTATCAGATTGGAGAACAGGAATATGGATGACAGGTAGGCAAGAATACCAAAGGAGAGCATCGGTCTGCATATGGCAAAGAATATGGCACATAACAGCAACAGCAGATGAACCGCGACAGAAGTGATGGCCCAAGGGTCTTTCATGTTTGCAATCCGCACCTCATCGAATCCATAATAGAATGACTGAGGCCACGGCATCACCATCATCGTCAGGTAGTGGCCGAGTACCAGCGATGCTGTTCCGAGTCGCGTGGACAGCCCCGCCTCCGTATCAAGAGGATACTCTGCATAGGTCAGTGGGCGGTCTTCCAGCGAAGTGGATACAGAGACTTCAGCAATCTTCGGTGCAGTCTCAGGCCGTGGGGCCATGGGTGTTTCTTGAAGTGTGTGGCCGGTCGGAGAGGGAGCAAGAAGTTCGTCCCCTCCCAGTACCACAAAAGCATAGGAGATGGTGATGAGCAAGGCCAGTGCTAACTCCAGTTTCCGGGAACGTCTGTCATCTGAATCCGTGAGATGGAGATACAGGGCGACAAGTGCAATGAAGGACAAGACAAAATCCAATGTGAAGTCGCTTACGACTGACTGTATCCCCAAGGCCAGCATGACCCACAGCAAAGGCCTGAGGGCCCGCTTTTCAGCAAGCTTATGCCTATAGATGTAGATGACCATCAATGGCAGGATCGGCCATAGCGAGATGAATTTCAATATCAGCCATGGACTGGCCTTCAAGTCAATGCGATGCCACAGCGAAACGGTGGCAGGCCAGTCGCTCAGAAGCCCGTAGGCGGTGAGGCACAGGAAGAACATGGCCGCACAGCAAGCCAGGAAAGTGCGTGTGGTCCTGCCTCCGTCCCTAAGCACAACCGCCAGATAGATCAGCATCAGATAGCCGCTGGCCTCCACATCGACCATCAGAAAGGACGACAGCACCAGAACTGCAAGCAGAATCATGCCTGAGCCACTGTGTCGGCCCGTCCAGTACGGCCCAAACAGAATGAAAAGCAGTGGAAAGGCGAGAACAGCCATCTGCGCAGTGACAAGGGAAATGATCAGCGCAACTGCCGTCAGCCCGATGAGCACCGCGTCCCAACGGGTCCTGGGCAACCAATGCGTCATTGCCATAATTGAGGTTTCAGGCCATTTCCGTGGAAAAACCTCCCTGACCATCTTTGCCCATTCCACGCTCTTTGCCCATTTCCAGAGTATGAGCCCTAATAACAGCAGGAACATGGTGCCGACCGGCAGCGTGAACCACGACAGCTGCCATTCACGCAAATGGAAATATACCGCCAATGCAACACCTGAAGTGGTCATCAAAAGCAAGGACCTTGAGGGTCGAAACGCGAGCATGACCGATGAAAGCGGAATCATCAGAAGAAAAGGCGCAGCGGAGCTCTTAGACAGCAGAGAGAGCAGCATAAGCAGCACAACCAGTGGCAACCGCCACCATCTCCCCTCAGCATTGAACCTCCACGCATTGCCCATGGCCAACATGGCGAATAGCAGGGCCAATATCTCATCGCGGTTCTTGATGCTGGCCACCACCTCCGTGTGCATCGGGTGAGTGGCGAACAATAGCGTGGCGAGCATTGGAAATAGGGATGCACCAGGAGACATTCTGCCGAGCAGGCCGAACATCACCAGACATGAAAGGCCATACAGCAGGGCGTTGAGCACATGTCCAGAACGCGCAGTGCCACCAAAGAACTGATGCTCCAACGCGAAGGATATGTGTGTGACAGGCCGATACTCATAGCTGTAGCCCATGGCATCCTCATAATAGGGCGAGGTGAGAATCTTCCGGATGCCAGAAACGCCCTGCGAAACGAGGCTGTGGCCGTTTGTCACCAGCTCATCGTCCATATTGAAGGAGTGGTTGAAGGTGACCGCATATAGGCCAACGGCCAGCAGGAACAGCATCATTCCGATCCGGTTCCGAAACTTTGGGTCCGAGATGCTGAAAGCCGTAATGAGCTGCTGTTTCAAGGCGGGGTGCGGTCAGAGAATGCCGGCCTGTTCCATCCTGCGGACGAACAGCCAGACCAGATGCCGAAGATATGCGCGGACATCAGATGCTCGAAGTCTGGTTTCCTGCTTGACGGAGTAACCCTCATTCCATTTGTGGAGGAGGGACTCATAGTGCTCAAGATGCGGCCGCATGAGCGGGTCTCCGCCCCGCAGAATGGTTCTGAAGGTGAATGCGTTGAAGTGAATGCACACCAGCGGCCATTGTCCATTGAGCATCAAATTTCCTTCACTGTCAAGCATCCTCTGAACCATGTGCGTATTCCAACCGGCCACGTTGCAGCCACGGTGCCGAAGAATCCCCGTTTCGGGAAAGATCACTGGCACAAGGTCCAGATATTTCTGGTCATCGAACAGGCCGCGCCATGCCGACTGCTTCACGTTGTAGGCACAGCAGTCTGCCCACCAACGCAGCGCATCCTCGGCCCCTGAGGCCGCAGCAACCAGACCTGCATTGTAGAGCCCGACCCGGAAATTGGCCTCCAACCAGAATTGCTCGCGCTGTGGATCGGCCGGATAACAGTGGGGTGTCAGCAGCAGACTGTGCGCGTGGAGCGCATCGAATATGGGAGACGGGGAACCGAAGAAACACATGTCGTTGTCCGCATAGACCACCTGCGCATATCCCTCTGCAAGTAGATGCAGCAAAAAAAGGGGCTTACAGGCCCACCGGAGTTCATTTCCACCATGGCGGGCCTTGATGCGCTCCATCATCGCAGAAGGCATATCGGTCAACAAGTGAAAAGTGATGCCGTCCACTGCCACAGGCTTTCCGTCATCTTCCATCACCAGACAATGGAACTCGGCATCGGTCCTTTCATCCAGACTGTCGTGCACGGCCATCACCTTGAACAGGTGGCTCCGGGTGGTGATGGTGCAAATGGCCTTTCTCATGTGCTCAGGGCAAAGGAACGCAGACCGTGGCAATTGCGCATGGCACCAACATACCGGTCGTCCTCCCACCAATTGATCACACGCCACTACTACGTTGCCAATCCAATGCTAAATTCACCGCCACAATGACAGCCGACAAGCCCACACCTGTATTCTTTCTGTCGGAGGACGACCGGTATGACGGTCCCGAACCCTATTTCTATGACAGTGCCAAGTTCCCTTGGGCAAAGCAGCTGGAAGACAACTGGCGAGTGATCCGTGATGAAATGGCCCCATATATCGATGGCCACATGTCGTTCAGTCTGTCCAGCCCCAACCCTCCCTACCTGTCAGACCCGCAGGCGTGGAAGAACATTTACTTCTGGAACTTCCTATGGAAATATCACCCCAATTGCAAGAAGTATCCGGCCACATTCAAGTTGTTGAGTTCGATTCCCGGGCTCACCTTTGCGGAGTTCACTGTGCTGGAACCGCACTCGCGGGTGCTGCCCCATATCGGTGAGACCAACACCACCATCCGTGGTCATCTGGGCGTCTCCATTCCTGGCACACTTCCCGATGCAGGCATCCGTGTGGGCGATCAGGAACGGTCGTGGGAGGATGGAAAGACCGTGCTCTTCAGCGACTGTCATCGCCACACGGTGTGGAACGGGACAAGCGGCAGGCGCTTCGTACTGGTGTTCGATGTGATGCGCGATGAGTTCGTGGCCCGAAAGTACTGGATGTGCGCACTGTCGCTCTCTGCACTCACGATCAAGTACTTCGATTCGAGGTGGGATCTGCTTCACCGTCTTCCCAAATGGCTGCTCAGGGCCAAGCACAGGGCCATCGCGGTGCTTTGGTACCTGTATCTGCCATTGCAGAACCGGTTGCCGTTGCCATGAGATGTCCCGCAGCAGGCATTTTCCTGCGGCTACCTTTGCGCGTGTATGACCCCCTCAGAAAGAACGTTCAGGGTTTGTCTTGTCAATCCGCCTGTAATAGCGGTAATCGAACCGTGGTATGATACACCCCCGTTCGGACGCACAGCTTTGGCCTATCTGGCCGGCTACCTGAGGCAGTTCGATGGGTTTGAGGTGAGCATCATAGATGCTAAGTTCGAAAGGCTCAGCTTCGATGCCACCATGGCAAGGATTGCGGAGCTGAAGCCCGATGTGGTGGGACTCACCGCCTTCACCAACGAGATAAAGCCTGCTGCCTTCCTCGCGCATCTCGTCAAGATGGAATTGCCCGAATGCATTACCGTGGTGGGCGGGCCGCATGTCACGGCCATTCCGCAGGAGACCTTGGCCGAGTTCCCTTCATTCGATATGGGCGTGGTGGGCGAGGGCGAAGTAACCTTCCATGAACTCTGCACAGCTCTGCGGAGCAGAACGGAATTGGAGCCGGTCAAAGGCATCGCTTACAGGAAGCATGGAACAATCATGCAGACTGCGCCCCGCGAACGCATCCTCGATCAGGACTGCATCCCCTTCCCAGCATGGGATCTGCTGCCACGCGCATCCACCTACTTTATCCAGTCGGTGCGTGGATGCCCGTTCAACTGCCTTTTCTGCATGAACCCCAGTGGCCGTGTAGCACGCAAGCGCAGTGTGGCCAATGTGATGAAGGAATTGCAATGGGTCATCGATGAGTTCAGTCCAGAGCGCATCAGTTTCGGGGATGAGCTCTTCAGCGTTGACATGCAGCGCACAGCCCTACTGCTTGATGCCATGGCCGACAGCGACATCGGCCACCGTGTGCGCTGGGATGTGCAGACCCACGTGCAGTTCGTTGACAGGCCTCTTTTCAGGAAATTCAAGCGGGCAGGGGTGGAGCGCGTGGAACTGGGCGTGGAGACCGGTGATGAGCAGTCGCTTAAAGGCATGGGCAAGGGAACGACCCTCAAGATGATACACTGTGCCTGTAAGGCCGCCAAGGATGAGGGCGTGACCATCGGCACATTCTTCCTCTTCGGCCAGCCCAACGAGACGCCCGAAAGTCTCGAAAAGACCGTTGATCTGGCCGTGAAACTCAACCCGAATCTGCCCATGTTCGGCCTTATGACGCCCTACCCAGGAACAGAAGTGGCCAGCATGGCCGCCAAGGGCGAGGGAGGCTATAGGCTGCTGACCACAGACTGGGACCAGTATAACAAACAGATAGGTGGGGCCATGGCCTTTGCGGGCCTAAGCAGGGCACAGATCGAGTGGTTTCAGGTAATGGCCTATCTCAAGGTCTATATTTACAACCACAGATTCCGCGACCTTGCCGCATTTTTGTGGGAGTATCGCAAAGCAGGCATGGAGGTGATGAAGAAGATTGTTTTCCGCAGGAATACACTGACCGGGGCGCAGCAACGTCCTGTGGGCTATGACGCCTTCTTCGCAGGGTCGGCTGCGCCAGATATGAAGGTCATGGAGGCATCGCGCACCAACTGGAACCGTACCCAGCAGCGCGAACTGAAACGCGCCAAGGAACTTGCTCCCGAACTCTTCACCAGCATCAGGACCCATGCAGAGGTGCGATAGGATTCTGCTGCTAAACCTGCCGGGCAAGGAGCAGATAACGCGCAGGTACATGTGCTCTTATGTGTCACCAGAAAGCCTGCTGCCGCCCGTTGAACTCATCTCTATGGCCGCTGTGGCAAGAGAGTGGAAGGGCGCACACGTATTGCTTGTCGATTCCATGGCGGAGCGGCTGGACGAGGCGGCAGTGCGAAGCCGCATCACCGCATTCGCACCGGACATCATCGTGAGCCTCTCGGGCTTCGAGTGCTATGAAGAGGACATGGACACGCTTCGTGGTCTCAAGTCTGCTTTCCCCAACACCCTTTTCTTACTGTTCGGCCACTATGCCACTCATTTCCCCAAGGAAACGCTCATTCATTCGGCCACGGACTACATCCTATTGGGCGAGCCCGAGCTCATCTTCTCCGACCTGTTGGACGCCTTCAAGGGCCAGCACGACCTGAAGGATGTGCAGGGCATCGTATATCGCAGCGGCACCGAGGTGCTGGTGCAGGGCACAGGCACCCGCATACCCGACCCCAACGCGCTGCCCATGCCGGCCTACGACCTGCTGCCTAAAGGCAGGCGCTATTACGAGCCGCTGATGGCCGAGCCCTTCGGCATGATACAGACCGCACGCGGATGTCCTTATCAGTGCAACTACTGTGTGAAATCGTTCGGTACCAAACTCACAACACTGACCCCGCAGCGCATTGTGGATGAAATGAAGGAGTGGAAACGGCTCTTCAATGTAAAGTCCATCCGCTTCATTGACGACACCTTCACCATCACCCGTGCACGGGTCATAGAGCTCTGCCAACTGATGATAGCCGAGAAGCTGAACTTGGAATGGGCCTGCCTGAGCCGAACCGACAACCTCGATGCCGAGCTGCTGCAATGGATGCGCAGATCCGGTTGCAAACGCATCTATTTCGGTATGGAGTCTGGCAGCCAGCGCATGTTGGACATCTATAGGAAACAAGTGAATGTGGATGAGGCGCGCGCTGCGCTGCTCCTGTGCCGTGAGGCAGGCATAGAGACCGCTGCCTTCTTCATGTCGGGCCACCCTGAAGAGACCGAGGAGGATTTTGAGCTAACAGTGAACTTCGCGCGCAGCGCAAAACTCAACTTCGCATCGTTCAATCCGCTGACGCTCTACCCGGGCACAGCCATCTTTCGTGAGATGAACGGAAAGGTCAACTTCTCTATTTATCCCTACAGCAACGATTGGAAGGACTCGTCCATTTATGACGATTTCACCCGAAGGAAGAAGCGCTTCTATCGCAAGTTCTATATGCGACCCTCCTTTCTTCTTTCGAGCGCTCGTCTATTTCTCAGCAGTCCTGCCAGCATTGCCCAAATGGGCATTGGCCTGATGCGCTATCTGTGGTGGGACAGCAAGTTCGTCATCTCTGGCCTCAAAGGGGCGCGCGATGCCTGAGCTTCAATCCCCGCAGTTGAAATACTTGTCGTAAACGATCTCGGGCATGAAGCCCAGCTTCGTGGCAATGCGGATGCCCGGGCGCAGCCACAGCATCAACCCATATCCCGTCTCATAATCGCGAAAGGTCTTGGGCGGCAGGGCCATCCATGCTTCGAACTGCTCGCGGGTGATGGCAAGCCGCTTGAGGCAGAGGTCTATGATGCGAGGGTCTTCCATCACATAGGGCTTCTTCACCGCCTCTATGGCATAATCGCGATCCATCTGCCCATCACGGATTAGCGCACTGTAGGCATTGATACGGAAGTCGATGTTGAATTTCACCCTGTGCACGTAAGTGATGAGCGCCCAATAGAGGTCATCGAAATAGTGCGCTCCGGGATATACCCAGCCATATTCGCGGGTCAGCAGATCATCGGCCTCCTTGCGCACATAGTTCTCATAGTACAGGGGCGAATGGGCGCGGTGGCCTTTCAGGATGCTGTAATAGAAAAGTTCCTTCCAACCGAGGCGATAGTTGGGGTCATCGGCCTTCCAGGGGCGCAGCGGCACAGAGCCGAATTTCTGCTGCACATCTTCCACATAGTCGCCCACCATGAACGACCAGCTCATGGGCTTTATGCCCTCGGTGCGGAAGCTCTGCCCATAGAGCAGATGTTTCACGCCTTCCTTGTGCGCCACGCCATAGCACGAGGCGGCTATGCCCACATCCGTGCCCTCGTTCAGCTCTGGCACCG
>JAIPBJ010000036.1 GCA_021739625.1 Flavobacteriales bacterium
AATCACTTGATGATATGAACGGATGTCTTCCAAATGGACTTTGGTGTCCTCCTGCTTGATGTATGCCTTCCAAAGTCCCTCAAGCTTGTTTGTGGTCTTGCCCATGGCCGAAACGACCACCATCACACGCTCATCGGGGAACATGCGCAGAATCCGTGTCACATTCCTCACCCCTTCCGCATCCTTCACTGATGCGCCTCCGAATTTGAATACCCTCATGCTTTTTTGAAATGGGCCGTAAATGTAGAGAAGCAAAAGATGTGGGATTCGGAGGACACAGAAGACGCGAACATCGCTTCTCTACAATCCCTCCAACAGATTCAGCAGAAAATCGCCATAGACCCCATGTCCCCGATCATTGAGATGCGCATCTGGATAGGGCTTGAAATAATCCTTGCTTGTTTCGGGCCAAATGATGTGCGGCCGCAATTCGGGATGATGGAACAAGGAGCCATAACGCTCTTTATAATCTTCGCGGTCCATCTCCGCCTCTTTCAGCTCAGGTATGATGATGATGCGGAATTCGGCCCCGTGTTCCATGGCCGTATCGCGAACCTTCAGCAGATAGGAATTGGTAAGCGACATATCCTCGGTCTGCCGTTCCCAGCGCAATTTCTCTTCAAATCTGAACCGGACAGAATAGAGTCGCGAAAGCACTGCGCTCTTGCTGATGGGCCATTCGACAATGTTGCGCTGTCCGGTAATTGAATACCAGTCTCTGACGACATAGTCATACGTGGATCTCGCATCGGGGAAATGCCTGCCGTCCATGTCAGCAAGAAGGATTCCCGCATTCGTGAAATAGTAGAAGTCGCGAAAAGGCGCTGGCTCACGGTCTTGCAGCATCATGTCATTGCCCATGAAGAAAAAGAGCAGTACGACATCCGGTAGAAGCTACGGCACATAGTGCTCCGCAATGAGTGAATACTGCACAGGATCGGCAGCGGGGATGCCAAAGTTGTAGATGTTCCAACCCGAACGGTCTCTGAGAATGCTGGCGAAGGAACTGTCAATATCCGTAGCGCTCATTCCCCAAGTGAAACTGTCCCCGATGAGCATGGCGGTAGGACGCGTGGAATCGACATCGGAAAATTCCGGGGAATGAAATCCTTCGCTGTTCACGATTCGGCCATAGACCTCATGTCGCGAAGCATTCGCCACCAGAATGCCATGCTCATTGACACCAAAATCATCGTACACAATCAGCGTGTCCACCTGCTTGAAATTGGCCCACTCCGGACTCACATCACCGGGTGCAAAGCCCGCCCAACGCACTCCTATTTCCAACAAAATCAGGAGCACCGCGAGCAGCAGCGCACTGAACGCCCAAAGTGAGATTTTCGGAGAAGCCATCGCCATGCAAAGCAACGCAATGGAGGCTGAACCTGTGGCTAACTTCGCGGCCATGCTGCTGTGGCGTGCCAAAAGCTATCTGCGTTATCTGCTGTCGGCCCGGAACAGGCACGGCACACATTCACCTTTTGTATATCGCCTCCTGGATGCGGTCATCTATGACAGCTCTGTAAAGGACGCGTACAGTATCCCGGAAAATTTGCGCAAAATGCTGACGCAAGATGGCCGCAGCATCACTATCACCGACCTTGGAGCGGGTTCCAACATCAACACAGACCGGGTGCGCACCGTGGCTTCCATTGCACGCAACTCGGCCAAACAGCCGCGCTATGGAAGGCTGTTGCACCGATTGGTGCATGAATTCCGCCCGATGGAGATGATAGAACTCGGCACATCTTTGGGTGTGAGCGCGTTGTATCAGGCCCTTGGAAATCCCGATGGCAGAATGGTGACCTTCGAAGGATGCCCTCAGACCGCTGCCATCGCCCGTGAGAATTTCACGAAAATTGGAGCGACTAACATCCGGCTCATTGAAGGAAATTTTGATGAAACGCTTCAGAACCATTTGAATACCATTGACCGATTGGACTGGGTGTTCATTGATGGCAATCATCGCAGCGAACCCACGTTGCGCTACTTTGAACAGTGCCTTGAGAAAGCGCATCCGGAAAGCGTGCTCATTTTCGATGACATCCATTGGTCGCCCGACATGGCGCAGGCCTGGCAGACCATCAAGGCACACCCGAAAGTCACTGTGACGCTCGATCTGTTTCAGGTGGGAATCGTGTTCCTCCGCGAGGGACAGGCGAAGCAGGATTTTGTGATCAGGTACTGAATCAGTCCTTGATGAGCTGCACCCATCCCGCCTTTTCGCGATTCAAAACACGAGCGATGTAATAGTAGGTGCCCTCTGGCATCACCGTTCCGGCCTTCGTACGTCCGTCCCAACAATTGCCCGTTCCGATGGATTCGAAGATGAGCGCGCCCCAACGATTATAAACGATCAGCTCATAACAATCGCTGAATTCCCCGATGAAACCGGGTTTGAAGCAATCGTTCATCCCATCATCATTGGGAGTGATGACGTTGGGCCAGAAAACCTCCACAGAATCATTACTGAAAAACTGCCCGGAGAAATCGTAAGTAACGGAATCTACACAGCCTGAACCATCGAGCATGGCCCACAGGGTGACCACCGGCCCTTGCCCAAGAGGAAAATAGAGCTGTGCATCCGTTGATGATGAAGAATCGGGCGGAACAGAAAATTCCCATTGATAGTAATCGGCCCCTGAGGAAGCGTTGGTGAACCTTCCATGCACTCCATCACAGGTAGGAACAAAATCAGATTCGAAATTCGCCACCGGATTCTGAATCACCTGAATCCCAACCTCGGCAATGGCCTCACATCCGGACTGCGAGGTGGCTGTAACCACATAGGTCTCATTCTCAGCAGGCGTTGCAAAAGTGGACTGCGCATCTGCATCGCTCACATTATTTGAAGGAGACCAGCTGAAAGCAACCCCGTTTGTGGCGGTGAGCAGCACACTGTCGCCCAAGCAGACCGTGCCGTCCGGAGATGCAAAAGCGGTCATTGTGAAAATGCTCACTGCGATGGAATCCACATCCGTGCAGCCATTGGCGTCAGTGACAGTGACCACATAAGTTGTCGGTTGAAGAGGAGAGACAGTGGGCGTGGCCGAGTTGGGGTCGTCAATCGCGATGAGCGGGGCCCAACTGTAAGTCACCCCGCCCTCGGCAGTGAGTTGCGTGCTCTGCCCCACACAGATTTCCACATCGGGGCCGACAATGGCTGTCGGTGACGGAAGAACGGCCACGTTCACGGCATCGCTGGCAACGCATCCGTTGGCATCCGTAACAGTGAGTGTGTAGGTGATGTCGCTCGCAGGGGTGGAAACCGGATTCTGAATGTTGGGATTGCTGAGGAATGTAGCGGGACTCCACGCATACACCGCTCCGCCCGAACCACTGAGGATTACCGGAGCACCGTCACAGGCAACCCGGTCTACACCCGCGCTGGCGACAGCAGGCGGAAACACATCGACCGAAATCTGACGCACCACCACGCAGCCCTGCCCATTGCTCACCGCAACTGTGAACACTGTAGGCGCATTGATGGTAGCGATGGGATTCTGAATGCTGGCATCGTTCAGCACATTTGCGGGCGCCCACGCCCATTCCACTCCTCCATCCACACCGAGTTCAGCTGTAAATCCCGGACAGATGCCTGCTTGCCCGGTCACATTCACATCGAACACATTTATCGTTACCTCGGCAGTGTTCACGCACCCGTTCACATCCGTTCCTGTGACCGTGTAGGTAACGGTTTCGCTCACCGTGGCCTGAGGACTTACCGATTGTGGATTGTCCAGTCCCGTGGCTGGTGTCCACAGGTAGGTGAGTGCTCCGCTGGCCTGCAACTGCACCAGGTCGCCTTCGCAGACCTCCACATTGGGTGCGGCCAATACGGAGGGAAGTTCATTGAGGGCCACACTGACCTGGTCTGTTGCCGAACATCCATTGGCATCGGTGACCGTGAGGGTATAAGTGATGGCACTGCCGGGGGTTGCCACTGGGTTGGCAATGTTCGGGTTGCTTAAGAAGGTGGAAGGATTCCAAGCATACTGCTGTCCGCCACTTCCACTGAGCGTCATTGATGCGCCTGAACAGACCGTCAGATCGGCACCTGCATTGGCCGATGGTGCAGGTGCAACAGTCACGGTCACCTGCTGATTCACAATACATCCTTGCCCATCGCTTGCCTCAAGATTGAAAACGGTTGTCTCGGCCACAGTTGCGATCGGATTCTGGGAATTGGGATCATTCAAAAGATTGACTGGTGTCCACGACCAGCTTGCGGCCGCACTGGCACTGAGCGGCACACTTCCCGCATCGGCACAGATGAGCGTATCTCCAAATGCCTGCACATTGAAAAGCCCGACCTGAACCTGATCGGTGTCCTGACATCCGTTGGCGTCCGTTACATTAAGAATATACGTCAATGGCACACCAGGGCTTGCTGTGGGCTGAGCCACATTGGCGCTGGAAAGCCCGGCCCCTGGCGACCAACTGTAGGAATACCCTGCAATGGATGGCGTGCCGATCTGGGTCGATGCGCCCCCGCAGACCACTTGGTCGGCCCCGGCATCGGCAGGGTCAGCAATGTCATTCACAATCACTGTCGCGTAGGCCGTATCTGAAAAGACACCTCCTGTGCAAGCCTCCGTATCTGTTCCTACAAGTGCGATGACATACGTGCCAGGCGATGTGAAGGTGTGTGTAGGTGAAGGTAGATCGGATGTGTTGCCATCACCGAAATCCCATACGATATCGGCTGCGTTGACCAAAGCCGAATTGAAAGTGACCTGAAGCGGGGCACACCCTGAGACATTGTCTCCTGCAGTGATGTCCACACTCACACCTGTTATCTCCATATCCAGTTTAATGACCCCGAGGTTGCATCCGCCCGCAGCGTTGTTGGTGTTTGACCAAGCACCGGGCGTTGTAGGGAACGCACTGCTACCTCCGCATCCTGCGCACACCGCCTGATGGATCACGCCATTGCGGTTGAATCGGCTGGTACCACCGTCCACATGTTCCTGTGTGTTGCTTCCTCCGAAATAGGTGGCATAGAGCAATGAAGCTGCATCGGCCTCCAACACCATGAAATAGAAATCGCTGCCGTTGGTAGTGCTTTGGAATGCATTGGAAGTGATTGGCATTCCGGTAGTGCTGCCTGTGGCATTGTTCCAGAAATTATTGGTGCCACCTCCCCAGCCAGAGACGTATATCCTATTGCAGACGTCCACCAGGAAAGCCGTTGGTGAAATGTTGACGGCACCGCCACCGCTCCCGAAGCGCGTGGTGAGCAGCAATGTGCCGAGGTCGCTGTCCAGTTTCTGAATGAACTGCCGGCCATTGGTGTTGAAATACGAGCCGGGGGTCACGGTTACAGGACCCAGTGACTGGCCATAGAGGTAGATTTCGTCATCACTGTCCACCTCCACGAAATAGGTCTGATCGTATGACGAGGTACCGATGTAGGTCGAGCGCTCAAGCGTGGAGCCATCGTTGGAGATGCGCGCCACAAATCCGTCTGCTGTGCCGCCCAGATAATTGGGATTGAGTGCCCCAGCAGTGGTGTTGAAACTCTGTCCTTCTGTGCCACCGGCCACAAAAATGCCGCCTGTACTTCCAAGCTTGAGCGAGTAGCCGGCATCGGCACTGTTACCGCCCAGATAGCCGCACCAGACCAGACTCGAAACATTCGGGCCGAACTTGGCGACCACCACATCCTGCGAGCCGCTCAACGTGGCATCGAAAACTCCAGAAGTCACAGGCAGGTCGGACGATAGCGTGCTGCTTGTGATGTAGATGTTGTCGCTGGCATCGACAATCACCTCGCCCCTGAAATTGTCCCCGTAGTTGTAGGCCAGCACGGTGCTCTGGTTGAGGCCGTCATTGCCACTTCCGCCCAGAAAAGTACTGCCCACAAGTGCAGACCCGTCTGAACTCAGAATCAGCACCACGATGTCGGAACCATTGGTGTAGTCGGTCCCGTTGCTGGGATAATTGATCGATACTCCCCCATTGTAGGTCTGGTCGAATGCGCTGGCCGAGGTCGGGAAGTTGGGCGAAGATGTGCTTCCAAGCACCACCAGTTGCCCAAGGCCGTTGACCACCATACTGTTAGGCGATTCTGCCGAGCTTCCCCCGATGTAGGTTGACCAGATGAGTGAGCTTCCATCGGGCGAGAATTTGGTGAGCGCCATGTCCACCTGCCCACCGAAACCACTGCTGTACACTCCAATGGTGGTCGGATAACCGGTGCCATAGGTGATGCCACCGCCATAGAGTGCTCCATCATCATCATAAGTGGCGGTGAAGCCGAAATTGTTGGATGTCGATCCGCTGTAGCTGCTGAAAATGAGTATTGGGTCGATGATCAGTTCCTCAGTCGTGTCATACCCCTCAGGAAAAATGAACCCGACTGTTTCATCCGTCAATGAGAATTCACAGCTAACCTCCGTTCTCACTCCGTCAATGGTCTGATAGGCCATGGGGCGCATCTCTATGACCTCGTTGAAGATGTTGAGCACGTGCAATTGCCCATCTTTCATAAAAATACCATCCACGCCTTCATACCGCATGGCGATGGCAGAGGCATCGGCCCCGACTTCCAAAATCACATCATATTTCAAGGTGCCCTCATGCCCATAATAATGGAGGTCGATGCCAGGATAGATGCCGGAGTAACGCAGCTCCTCGAATGCCCTCACATTCGAAGCCCACTTTTTAGGGTCATTTCCTTGGAAATAATTGGTCAGGTCCGAATAGGGATGCCCACCCGCAACGGCCACTTGAGGGCTGGCTCCCTCGAAGATGACCTGATAGGCGTGTGCCTCTGAACCATCACCTTTTTCGTGATGGTGTCCATGTCCATCATGGTCGTGATGACCATGACCGAGCAGTTCAGAATCCATGAAATTGAACACCAATCGGTCGTGCTCGAAGAACACATCGGCATTCGCCACCCGCAAGTGATACTGCACAGGGTCGGGGAATTGCCCCTTGTTCTCCATGAATCGTGGAGCGTTGTTCGCATTGGCTGCAAGCATCGGCAGCAGGGCCAAAGCCAGTGTCATCGCCCAACGGACGGCATTCCCATAAAGATTTTCCATGTCCGACAGTCCGTATCAGCGGACCAGCGTGACAAATCCTGCGTGGTCCACTCCGTTCAGTCGGGAAATGTAGTAATAAGTGCCGTCATCCAATGGAGCACCCGACTTGGTGCGCCCGTCCCAGCAATGGTTCTGTCCTCCTGTCGATTCAAAGACCAATGCGCCCCAACGATTGAATACCGTGAGGTTGTAGCAATCGCTGAAACGGCCATCGAAGCCCGGACGGAAACAGTCATTCAGATCATCACCATTGGGTGAGAAGAAGTTAGCATAGTTCACATCAATGGTGTCATTCCCGAACCACTGTCCTGTAAAATCCTGAGTGATGGAGTTTTGACACATACTGTCATTGTTGAATACCGTGAGTGTGACCACAGGCCCTGAACCCGGCTCGTAGGTATGAATGACCTGCGGCAGGTCTGATGTGGTTCCATCACCGAGATCCCAAGCAAATGACTCTGCTCCTTCGGAGTCGCTGATGAACCGCGCCCAGATACCATCGCAGCTTGGCTGAAATTCTGGGAAAAAGGAAGCTATTGGAGGAATGAGCACATCCACACGCACCTCGTCCTGGTCATTGCAGCCGAACGCGCTGGTGATGGTGACGGTGTAGGTCGTGCCAGTTTCTGGGCTGAGGAAAGGAGAACCGGAGGTCGGGTCGCTCACACCTGTGGTCGGAATCCAACTGAAGGTGGCCCCGCCAGTGGCGAAAGTCTGCACGCTGTCGCCCTCGCAGATGACTCCGTCAGGCCCTGCAGTGGCTGTGAAGAAGGTGATACTGACAGAATCAATCCCTACACAACCGTTCACATCGGTTCCCACCACCGTATAAACCGTTTCGGTCTGTGGCGAGGCGGTCGGTGATGCGCTCTGCGGGTCGCTTAGGCCCGTGAGCGGACTCCATATATATGTATCGCCTCCCGTGGCATTCAGCACCAGACTGCCGCTCAGACAGATCATCGAATCCAGTCCCGCGCTGATAGCAGGCAGCGCATTGACCGTCACACTCATCACATCAGTGGCTACACAGTTACTTGCATCGATGACGGTAACGGTGTAGGTGATATCTGATTGGGGAGTGGCAATCGGAAGTTGCGCATTGGGGTCATCCAGAAAAGTGCCGGGCGACCATTGATAGGTGGTTCCCCCCGAACCCTGCAGAACCGTGCTTTCGCCTACACATACCTCACGGTCGGGGCCTGCGTTGGCCTGCGGAAGCTGGTTTACGGTGAGGGTCATCTGGTCTGTGGCCGAACAGCCGATGCTGTCCTCCACAATAAGCGTGTAGGTCAGTGTGTTCTGAGGATTGGCGACTGTGTTCGCATCGGACGCATCGGCAAGGCCAATGGGAGGTGCCCACTGATAGGTCGCACCACCGCTTCCCTGCATCGCGTATGTTGAACCGACACAGATTGCAGCATCAGGGCCCGCGTTGGCAACTGGTTGCGGGTTCACATCCACCTGCACGATTTCACTGCTGAAACAAAGTGTGCTGAAGGTGATGTCATCCAGTCCGAAATCATTCCCGCCAGTGATCGTGTTCTGATTCACAATGCAGATGTTGGCAATGGTCGCCCCGCCTGAGTTCCAAACTTGGAAGAACTCAATCCAGTTGTTGAGGTTGAAGGGGGCGCTGAAAGGTGCCCCCAAAACCTGCCCGTTGATGGAGAATTGTAAGATTGCCGGATTGTTTGCTACCACCGAGCTCACCCATGCTCCGAAGAAGTAATCGGTGTTCGGTGTCACGGATACAGTTTGACACCAAACATTGAGACCGGCTGTGCTGCTGCCGTTCACCACCATGAAACTGTCCTGTGGAGCATTGCCGGTGTGACCGATGCCCTGAAATGCCGAATGCACCGAGTTTGCGTTCGTTACAATTCCATATAGGCTCTCTGGAAGCAGGTTGGTGGAATAGGTGTAGTCGCTGCTGAATCCGATATTCCCTTGCGAGAAATCGCCATTGACCACAAGATTACCCGACGGGTTGCCCACGGTGACGGTGTAGGTAGTGGAACTCATCGGTGTCGCGACCGGATTGGCGATGTTCGTACTGCTGAGACCTGCTGCAGGAGACCACGAATATGATGTGCCTCCTGTCGCCAAAAGATTGACACTCTGTCCGAGACAGAGCACGGTGTCTGGACCTACGGTGACGTTAGGGGGATCGAGTTGCCACACTGTTACCGAGGAAGAGTTCTGACATCCGAACTGATCCGTACCGAGCACGGTGAAAGACATGGTGTCCTGAATGAATGCCACCAATGGATTGGCGATATTCGGATTGCTCAGACCTGCGGTGGGAGACCAGACGTAAATCACGCCTCCCGTGGCATTGAGCTGAGCATCGGTGCCAGCACAGACACCTTGGCCGAAGCCTGCGGAAATGTTCGGCAATTGATTTAGCGTCACGGTCACATCATCCGAACCGAAACAGCCGTTCACGTCCGTTCCACTCACCGTGTAAGTGGTGGTTATAGCAGGTGATGCTGTCGGATTAGCGATGTTCGGATCGCTCAGTCCTGTAGCAGGAGTCCAAGCGTAATCCACCGCACCAGTGGCTGTCAATTGCGTGCTTCCTCCAACGCAATAGGAGACATCGGCTGGAGCAGAGATGAGCGGTGAGGCCACCGTGACGGTCACATTATCAGTGCCAACGCAACCATCAGCATTGGTCACGGAAACCGTATAGACAGTGGTGACAGCGGGAGAAGCGGTGGGATCGGCAATGTTCGGATCGCTCAGCGTTAAAGAAGGTGTCCACACATATGACACACCGCCTGATGCATTCAACTGGATACTACCGTTCGGGCAGATGGTGACATCAGGCCCCGCATTGGCATCGGTATTCCCAAATAGACTGATATTGACCTGATCCGTGTTGCTACATCCCACCGCATCGGTGACAGTGACGGTATAGGTCGTGCTCTGGGTTATGGTGGCAGTTGGCTGGGCTATTGCAGGGTTGTTCAGTCCTGCGGCCGGAGACCACAGATAGCTGTGGCCGGAAAGGGCCTGTGTACCGATCGTTTGCTGCTCATTAGGGCAGGTGCCCAGATCCGGACCCGCGTTCGCAATCACAGCCGGTTGAATGGTGACCACCTGCGTCACCGTGTCGGTACACAATGGGTCGGATGGATTGGTGGGATTGAACACCACGAGTGTGAGGGTGTACTGCCCCGGTCCGGGATAGGTCCATGTCGGATTTGGGAGGGATGACTGGTCGTTGGGGTTCACAGAGTCACCAAAATCCCAGAACACGCTGAACCCTGAAGAATTCGTGGCTTGGAACTGGACAAACTCGGTGCAGTTAGTAAATGGAAAAGAGGCAGAAACAGCATTCAGGTCGGCAGGTGAGGCCACCGGTGCCTGACAGTTCACGACACTTATCTGAAATTCACGGGTGGTCTGTCCCAGATACACCCCGTTGCGGAATTCCTGCACGCACATGCCCACCAAAAAGGTCCCTTGCGCACCAGGCACAGCCGTGATCTGGCCCGTCAACGCATCTATGGTGAACGGTGTCGGCCCACCCAACATATCGTTCAATGAATAAGGATTGGCCCAACTAACTGTTGAATATGGCGGGGCGGCAGGTGGGTTAGGCGCTGGATTGTTGACCGTTCCTCCAGCGCTGGGCGTGCAGAGCGAATAGACCAACTGGTCGCCATCGAGGTCTGTTGCCGATTGGTCAAAAGTGAACGGAAGGCCCGCGCAGATGTACAATGGCGGCAGTTGATTCCAGATCGGGTTGCTGTTGCTCGGAAAAGTCTCGGTGCCGGGGATGGTGGCCACGAAGGTCGCCCCGACATCCCCAGGGGTCTGAATATTCTGAACCACCGCGTTCCGGCAACAACGTTGGTAGGCCAAGGTATAACCACCTGCAGTGGGAGGCAAAGTGACAATTTCGGTATAATAGCCCACCTCGGTGCAGACGTTCGTGGGTGCTGTGACACACGAGGAATTGATGGTGGACTGTAGCGGAACTACGGAATCGAGCGCGGCAGCAATATTCTGCACCAGCGTGCCGCTCGCATCGAAAATCCCTATTCGGGCCGGATCATCAAATGGTGCCTGACCTCCGAAACAGTCGCGGTAAACGATCAGCGTGACAGCATACTGATTGCCACCAAGATACACGTAATTCAGTTCACCGCCCACTATATGCGTGGCATGCACATCCACATGCAAGAACACAATAAGGACGAGGATAAGCGAAGTGAGTTTCTTCATTATGACTCCTTGGCGATTTGAACGCTAAAGGAATGAAAAAACAGCTGATCGGACCCAATGCTGGAATTACTTGAAAGACTCCTCGCTCTCCAGCGTTCCGTCCACTTTCCAAGTCTGCCACTTCCCCGTCTTTTCTCCCTCACGGTAGCTGCCTTTGCTCTTGGCCTGACCATTGTCGTGAAATGCGGTCCAAATGCCTGAACGCTTTCCACCATGGAACTCTCCTTCAACTGAGGGCCGGCCTTCCTGATTCCACTCTGCCCATTTGCCATGGGGTTCTCCACCGAAGAAGATTCCCTTGGTACTCATCTTGCCGTTGTCGTGATACTCTTTCCATTCTCCCACTTTGACACCCATCTTATATTCTCCTTCGTCCTGTTTGCTTCCGTCAGGATAATAGGTCGTCCAATGATCCGATTTCTTTCCATCCTTCATTTGACCACTGCTGCGCGGAGTGCCATCATTGTACCAAGTGTTGATGGAGCCGTTCGGAACACCGTTCACCATCTCTCCCTCCTCTACCTTGGCTCCGTTCATATCATAGTCCTCATACCGGCCATTGGGAACCCCCATCTCAAAATGCATCAACGACCACATCTTGCCGTTGTCATACCACTCACGCCATCTTCCTTGCTTTTCGCCCATCACGAATTCACCCTCGGCCATCTTCTGGCCGTTCTCGTACCACGAAGTGCTTTGGCCATCGGGTTCTCCTGCCTTGACCGCAGTGATACTCATCAACCTGCCGGAAGGATAGTACTCTTTCGCTTCCTGCTGTCCGAAAGCTGCGCCAAATGTTGCTGATGCCAACATCAGCGTCAAAATCCCTGTTCTCATATCCATGGATGTTTTTCAGTAATCCTGTGAAGCAACAAGCTTGCCAAGGCTATAGGTCTCCTCACGTTGAATGTTGCCGTCAATGTACCAATAGGTGCATTTCCCCGACATCACGTCATTATCATATTGGCATTGCTGGCGTTTCTGAGTGGCATCGTACCAAGTTGTCCACTGCCCCTGCTTCTTTCCCCCTTTCAGATATCCTTCAAATACAACGGCACCCTCTGTGTCATAGGCACGATATGCCCCATCCTGAATTCCATTGACATAGACTACAGACTCTTTGCGCGTTCCAAGGGGATGAAAAGTCACCAGTTCGCCATGCAGCAGGCCTTTAAGCAGGTGAGTGATGGCGGTGGTGTCACCGGCAGCATCAAACCTCACCTCCCTCACCAGATTGTCAGCGGACTGTTCACCCTTGTAGGTGAGTTCCACCTTGCCATCCACAGAGTCGCTTTCCACGGTCAACAGTCCTTTGGGCGTGCTGCACGCGGCCAGACCGAACAATGTCAGGGCCAACCCGAATCTGAAAGTAGGTGACTGCATCGATGAAGTCTATGTGATCCCGATTGGATTCGAACCAATGGCCTACTGCTTAGAAGGCAGTTGCTCTATCCAGCTGAGCTACGGGACCTAAGTGTGAGGCAAAACTAAAAAAGGCCAGCTCAAACTCTGAGCTGGCCTTTTCTGTCGGGGTGGCAGGATTCGAACCTGCGGCCTCCTGCTCCCAAAGCAGGCGCGATACCGGGCTACGCTACACCCCGAAATATTACAGCAGTCATCCACGAAGAAGAGGCTCAGTGCTGAGCAGTTCACCTTCTGATTGAAAACTGCGGAGAGGGGGGGATTCGAACCCCCGGTACCGGTTTCCCAGCACGACAGTTTAGCAAACTGTTGGTTTCAGCCACTCACCCACCTCTCCGTGGTCAAAGAACATCCCCCATTTGACCCGCACGCAGGTTTTTGAGGGGCTGCAAAAGTAAGAATACTTCGTTCACTTGTTACCGGTGTGCAGATTAAATGAACGATGCCCTCAACTGCTCCAAGTTTCGGCCGTGGTTCGGGGGCAATGCTATATTTGTCACCCTAAAAAAACGAACCTGTCACTGATGAGTATCACACGCCTTGCACTCCTCGCTGTTGCCTTTGGAAGCCTTCTGTTCACCGGTTGCGGTGATTCCGGTTCTGGTGAAAGTGCCGAAACGGACATCATGGTCGCTGGCACAGAGACTTATGTTCATATTGACGATGCGACAGAATTCCTGCCCACTTGGTCGAAGGAGAATACTGTGGTGTATCATATGATAGGTGACCCTGACGATATGCACCCTGCCAATGGCAATTCGGCCACGCGCTCGATGCTGCACAATTACACTCAGAATTATATCATCGCAAGCGACCTCATTGAACTGAAAGGTGGTCGACCTGATGTAGTGAAGGCCATGCCTGAGGTTTCTGAGAACGAACTTGAATTCACCTATGAGCTGCGCGATGAACCTGCATGGGACAATGGGGAGCAGTTGACCGTTGACGACATCATTTTCACTTTCAAGGCCATCAAGTGCAAGCTGACGAACAACCCGCACGCCAAACCATATCTCGAAAATCTCATGGAGATTGTGGCAGATCCGTCCAACCCAAGAAAGTTCACCACGGTGATGAAGCGGAAGTACATCCAGAACATCGTGTTCCTCACAGACTATCCATTGCTTCAAGAGTCTTATTGGGACAAGAACAAGGTGCTGCGGAACTATACGTTCGCACAGCTTGATGATGCAAGTTTTGACGCGGCCACCAAAAAAGACCTGAATGCATGGGCAACAGAATTCAACAGTCCCAAATACAGCCGCAATCCTGAGTTTCTTGTAGGCATGGGCCCTTATCGCTTCGAAGACTGGAAACCGGGACAGTCCTACACGCTTGTCAAAAAGGAGAATCATTGGACATCGAAAGTGGCAGACCCGAATGCCTATCAGACCGCCTACCCTGACCGTATCATCTTCAAGAACAACAGTGACAACAACTCTCAGATGTTGGAGTTCAAGGCGCAGGCCATGGACGGTTCCACCTGGCTCGACACCAAGATGCTCATCGAGTTGCAGAACGATCCCATTTTCAATCAGAACTATCACTCCCGTTCCACCAATACCTACAACTACTCTTATATGTCATTCAACTGCCGCCCAGACGGTGTGGAACACAAGAAGCTGTTTGACGATAAGCGTGTGAGGCGGGCGGTTGCCATGCTCATCCCATCGGAAGAGATCAACGTGGTGCTGAACAACGGTCTGAACACGCGCATGGTCGGACCTGTTTCACCGCTCAAAGAGGAGTACAACACGGATCTGCCCTTGATCGACTACGATCTTGAAGGTGCAAGGAAACTGCTGGCCGAGGCCGGATGGGCAGACACCGATGGCGACAACATCCTGGACAAGGTCATAGATGGACAGAATACCAAATTGGACTTCAATCTTCATTACATGACGTCCACCGTCTCGTGGAAGGACATGGCACAGATGATTTCTGAAGCACTCTATGAGGCCGGCATCAAGTGCAACATCATTCCTTTGGACTTCGCCATTCATTATGACCGGGCCAGAAATCACAAGTTCGATGCGATGTTGGCCGCTTGGGCGGGTTCATCTGTTCCTGAGGACTTCACACAGATATGGCACTCCGAGTCATGGGCGTCCAAAGGCTCCAATTTCTCTGGCTTTGGCAATTCGAAAAGCGATGCACTCATCGATTCGATCAAATACACCATCGACAAGGAACTGCGCCACCCGATGGTGAAGGAACTTCAAGCGATGATATATGACGAGCAGCCTTATGTGTTCCTCTTTGCTGCCAATCGCAGAAATGTGATTCACAAACGTTTCGGAAATCCACACATGTATTTCGAGCGTCCGGGCGTGCTCATCAACAACTGGAAGTTGCTGTCGGGCGGAGCTGCAGCCACCACATCTGCAGTTCAATAGGCGCATGCTGCCACAATTGTCAATTGTTCGTTGCTAATTGTTAATTCTCAGTTGTGCTCAAGTACATCCTCCGCAGAATCATCATTTTCATACCCACGCTGGTGGCCATCACCCTTTTGGGTTTTGCCATCATGGTGTCCGCCCCGGGCGATCCCGTGGAGCGCATGGTGGTGGCGGCCCAGAGTGGCGGAGAGATAGGGAGTCAGACCGCCAATCAGGTCGAACAGAAGATCTATTGGAATAAGAAACTCGGTCTCGACCTGCCGATCTTCTATCTGAGTCTCAGCACGCAGGCCCATAGCGACACACTCTATCGCATGTATGACCGGAATGAGCAGACCGCTCTCGACCGTCTGACTGGTCAGTACGGCAATTGGGACCGGATAAGTGCCTATTTCCATTCGCTCGACCGTTGGAACCAGGCACATTCGGCACTTCGTGCGGACAGCAGTACTGCGATGGGGCTTTCCATCGACCGCATGAAGGAGGACATCAACGAGAGTTTCTTCGAGACATCCTCGCTCAAGTCAACCTATTCACAAGCTGTCATAGAAGCCAAGTTCGCCAAGTTGGCCGAACTTTATTCAGCACCTTATTTCGGGTCACTTCGTGAAAGATTGGCAGAAAGCAAAGGTCTGTATGAGGAAATGGCAGCATCTGCAACACCATGGAAGACCTATATCCCCGCACTCAACATATATCCCAACAACCAGTATCACCGTTGGGTCTTCGGTGACGGCCATTGGCTTACGGGACAAGGTGCTACTTTCACAAAGGGGCTGATAAGAGGCGATTTCGGAACATCCTATGTCACCAAGGAACCGATTCACAAGGTGATCTCCCTGAAAGTGTTCTGGTCTTTCTTCTTCACGGTGATAGCAGTGTTTCTTGGCTATATGGTGAGCATCCCTCTCGGCATTCACGCTGCGGCCAACAAGGATTCGCGGTTCGACCGTGTGAGCACTGTGGCTTTGTTCATACTGTACTCGATGCCCAATTTCTTTGTTGCGACCCTGCTGATGATGTATTTCGCCAATCCTGATATGCTGGCATGGTTCCCTGCGTCTGGCGTTGAACCTTTGAGGGGCTTTGCTGCCGATGCAGGTTTTTTCGAGAAATGGAGCGGACGCCTGCCGCATCTTATCCTGCCGATCATCGCCTACACGTATTCGACATTCGCATTCCTCTCGCGAATCATGCGCAGCTCGATGCTGGAGATCGTGGGTCAGGACTACATCCGCACTGCGAGGGCCAAAGGCCTTTCAGAACGCGTTGTGATCTATAAACATGCGCTTCGCAATGCATTGTTGCCGATCATCACGGTGTTCGCCAACATTTTCCCAGCCGCCATCGGTGGATCGGTCATTCTGGAGGTGATCTTCACTATTCCCGGTATGGGCAACGAGGCGTTCTCCGCCATTGTCAATCAGAACTATCCGATGATCATCGCGGTAATGACCATCTCGGGGGCACTCACACTTGTGGGCTACCTTGTTTCGGATGTGCTCTATGCTACAGCCGATCCGCGAATCAAATATTGAACGGAAAATAGGAATTTGAACGTTGAAAATGGTTGAAACCGGTCGTTGGAGCTACGTCTTTGTCCATTGTCCCCAGTCCCATTCATCTAAATGAAAAAACAGTTCAGTTTCAGTGCGTATGCCTGGGGGCAGTTCAAAAAGAACAGGCCTGCCTATATCTCGCTGTGGATTCTCGGTTCGCTGGCGGCCATTGCGCTGATGGCCCCGATTCTCGCCAACGACCAGCCCCTTTTCTGCAAGTACAAGGGCGAGGTTATGTTCCCTGCCTTCTCTTTCAAGACATCGTATGAGATAAAGGATGCCGGTGGAAAAGTGGAGCGCATTCAGCCAGATATTGCCAAATGGAAACAGATGGGTCTGGAGGCTGTTGTCTGGGCTCCGGTGCCTTATTCGCCCAGTAAATCAGACTATCTGAATGCCGACTTCAAGGGTCCGGGCGATAAGCAGATGTTCCGAAATGACAAGGGACAAATGGTGGAGATGCCAACGAGATTCCGCCATTTTCTCGGAACCAACAAGAAAGGAGAGGATGTGCTTTCGGGCCTGATACACGCAGCGCGCGTCTCCCTTTCGATCGGAATCCTTTCGATGGGCATCGCCACGCTCATCGGACTGGTGCTGGGTGCACTGGCAGGTTATTTCGGTGACAATAGGCTGGTGACCACGCGTGGCCGGTTCTGGACCTTCCTTTTCGGACTCATCTTGGCCTATTTCTATGCCTTTCAGGTGCGTGCTGATAAGCTGGCCGATGCGATAGGCACTGGCAGTGGGGCTTTGATACTGAATCTCGGCATCAGTATCAGCATCTTCATTGGGGTGGCGACACTGTTCTCATTCATCGGAAAAGGACTGGGAATGCTGCCATTTCTCAATAGGAAGGTTAACATCGCGGCAGACAGCACGGTGTCGAGGCTCATTGAGATCCTGGTCTCCATTCCCACGCTCATTCTCATCCTGTCGCTGGCGGCCATCGCCAAACCCTCGATGGTGAATCTGATGCTCATCATCGGTCTCACAGGTTGGACAGGCATTGCACGTCTGACGAGGGCCGAGTTTCTCAAGATCAGGAGTCTGGAATATATACAGGCAGGACAGGCATTGGGCTTCACTGAGGCGCGCATCATTTTCCGCCACGCCCTTCCCAACGGCATCGGCCCTGCCTTCGTTGTCATCGCATTCGGAGTTGCAGGTGCCATCCTTGCCGAATCGAGCCTATCTTTTCTCGGTGTGGGTGTGCCACCAGAGCTGGTCACTTGGGGTTCATTGGTGAACAGCGGCCGCCAACAGTTCTCGGCATGGTGGCTGGTGATCTTTCCGGGCATGGCCATCTTCATCACCGTGGCGGTCTATAACCTGCTGGGCGATGGGCTGCGGGATGCGCTGGACCCAAGGCTGAAGACCTGATCTCCGTTGCATCTGCCTTTTTGAAATTGTGGCTCAACTTAGGACGGGTGACTTCGTGCGCATCACATCCGGTCAGGAAACATTAAGATTGCATCAAGAAATTCTGATGCCGAGGATTGCCAAGCGGCAACCCCTATAACCTGTCACCGTCAACCCATCGCGTGCAGCCGACAGACGACAACCATGAGGAGCTGATAGCCGGTTGTCTGCGGAAAGACCGCAGAAGTCAGCAGCGCATGTACGAACTGTTCTATGGAAGGATGTTGGCCGTTTGCATGAGATATACCAAGAATGAGGATCAGGCACAGGACCTGGTGCAGGAGGGGTTCATCAAAGTATTCGACCACCTTGGGAAATACAAGCATGACGGTTCTTTTGAGGGATGGGTACGCAGGATTTTCGTGAACAATGCCATCGACTCATTCAGAAGAACCAAGAAAGACCACATTCTCCCTGACAATGACTACCAACTGGTCAATCTTGCCGATGACACGGACGAACATGCTTTCATGGACGAACCATTGCCAGAGATCAGACCGGAAGATGTGCTCACTGCCATGCAACAGCTCACACCGGCCTATCAGATGGTGTTCAACCTCTATGTGATGGAGAAAATGACCCATCAGGACATTGCTGACAAACTGGGAATCAATGTGGGCACGTCCAAATCGAACCTGAGCAAGGCGCGAGTGAACATGAAAAAGATCCTCAGCAAACAATTCAAACATCTCCAGTGAAAGAAATATCCCCCGAGAACAGATTTGACGACCTGCTTCGCAGCAAGCTCGATGGCTTCGAGATGCCGTTCGATGCTGATGCGTGGACACGGTTCGAGTCGAAACTCGCTCCGCAGCCCCCAGCGTCCACCATCGGTTCCACGCTGCTGAAAAGCGCAGTGGGAGCACTGGTGCTTGGCGGCATGGCCACTGGTGCCTATCTGCTTTGGCCTTCTGCTGGCACGCCCGAAACGCTGGTCGTAAATGACCGCAGCATCGAAGCGCCATCACCTGATCCGGAGCAGGATTCTGAGTCGGTCTCGGGCGAAAGTGCACAGTTCGCCCAGCCCGCCACATTTCAACACGAAGCACGGACTGCCGGCACTGCGAAAGAGAAACCTGAAACTTCACCGACCGAAACCAAAGTCCTACCTGCATCTGTGGAACCAGAGCGCGCAGAACGCAGTGCAACACATCAGTCGGAAAATGATGTGAACAGTGAAGAGGAAAGAGTGCAAACGGAAAGCACTCAGAATCAGGCGGCATTGAACCTCGCAATCAAGATGAACAAAGGCACTGTCTGCGTTGGTGAAGAACTGCGGCTTATGGCTGTGACAGGCACTGGAGGTATGGAGTTCGCTTGGCATTTCAGCGATGGTGAGAAACGGTCGAGGACAGAAGCAACGCGGCATTTTGACGCTTCGGGCACGTACGAGGTGACGTTGGTCGCAAGCCGTGGCAAGCAAACATGGGAGCGCACCGCAAGCATCCAGGTGCAACCATTGCCAATGGCCGAATTCGAATTGGTGAGACCCATTGAGGGAATTCCGATCTATGACCTCAACATCGTGTTGGCAGAAGGCGACCGCTGCCGCTGGACCTTCTCTGACGGTCGTGTGAGCGATGAGCCGAACACGCGCCAATTGTTCCGCAGACGTGGCGATGCCGGAGTTGAGCTGATGGTAACCAACGCACACGGGTGTACTTCTGTGGAAAGACGTACAATAAACATTGCTGAGAATTTCCACCTGTTCGCAGTGAACACCTTCACTCCCAACGGAGATGGCACGAATGACGACTTCCTGCCAAAGGCACTGGAGACGATGGAATGTGACTTTGAAATGGTGATGAACGACCTTTCCGGACGGGAGGTCTATCGGACCGTGGACCTCAATGCCCCGTGGAACGGACGTGAGAACAACACTGGGAAAATGCTGCCTTCAGGGCCGTATATTTGGACAATCGTATTGAAGAACAGCATAATGCACGACCCAGTATTCCGAGGTGAGATAACCTTGCAGCAATAACTCCTTGACAGATAAAAACAATCCCCACAGCCGCTGCTGCCAAATGAGACATCCAATCCGAACGATATCGAATGTGTACCGCCTCTGGCCGATGCTCGGCATCATGATCTGGCTGAGCTTGGCATCTTCGGTCGCACAGGGCCAAAGTGTTGATGTAGGCCCGCCCGACACCTCGGTTTGCAACGGTTTTCCGATTACCCTCACGGCCATCACCACGGGTGTCGGCACCAATCCCACATTCACTTCCCTTGCACTGCCGTCAGACGATCTGCACTCGCAGGTAGTGGACATAGGTTTCGATTTCGAGTATTTCGGAAACACATACAATCAGTGCGTGGTGTCAAGCAATGCATACATCACCTTCGACCTCGCCACAGCCGGAAGCGGTTCTCCGTGGAGCATAGGCGCAGCAAGTCCAACTCCGGGAATTCCCGACAATGCCATCATGTTCCCTTGGCAGGACACGAACCCCGGTGCGGGCTCGTCAGGCACCGATGCGGCCGACTGCGGTGATGGTACGTTCGTGGTGGATTTTGTGGACATCGCCATGTTCAGCTGCACCGACCTGTTCTTCTCCATGCAGGTGGTGCTCTACGAGAACTCGAACATCATCGACACCTACATCACCAACAAGCCGCTCTGCACCACTTGGAACGGTGGCGCTGCAATCCACGGTCTTGAGAATGCCAATGGAACCCAGGCGGTGATCGTGCCCGGACGCAATTATCCGACCCAATGGACCGCTACGAATGATGCCGTGCGTTTCACTCCCAACGGATCGGGCAGCTATACCATCGATCAGACCATTCCATTCAATCCGATTCCTGTTGGAACTGAGAACATACAATGGACGGATGGTGCAGGCAACATTCTGGGCAGTTCGAACAGCATCACTGTGACGCCTGTGGCACCCACGTGGTATTACTGCACATTCCAGTCCGCCTGTTCGGCCATCACTGTGAAAGACTCTATTCTGGTGACTCTGGGCAACGTGAACATCACCACCTCAAAGGTGGACGTGAGCTGCTTCGAATTCTCTGACGGCACTGTCACTGTCGATCCCGTTGGCAGCAATTTTCCTGTGAGCATTGCATTGGAGGATGCTGCCGGACAGACCGTTGCAGTAATGTCCAATGTGAACACGGCCATCACCTTTCAAGGACTGGTGGCAGGAGATTACACCGCAACCGTTACTGATGCCGTAGGATGTGAAACGAGCTTGGATGTGACCATTACACAGCCCACCCAGTTGGCGGTGAGTGCCACGCACACCGACATCCTGTGCACGGGAGACAACAATGGGACGGCCAGAGCCACGGCCAGCGGTGGCACCACACCTTATGCATTGGAGTGGAGCGACCAGTTCCTACAGACCACCGACAGCATCGCCAACCTGAGTCCCGGCCCATACCGCATCACAGTGACGGATGCCCAAGGCTGCGTGATCGACACGACCATAGTGGTGACCCAGCCACTTCCGATCATGATGCAATTCACAGTGGGTGCCGACACCTGTCTGCGCCATGATGGGGCCATCCGTACCTCCACATTGGGAGGCACCCCGCCATTCACCTACGTATGGAACAGTATTCCAGACTCAGCAGCATATCTGGTGAACGATGTTGACAACTGGAATCTGATTTCGCGACTGACCCATGGGCCATACACGGTGACCGTGATCGATGACAACGGCTGTACCAAAGAGGGCGCAGTGAACGTGCCCATGATCATCCCTCCCCATGCATCCTTCAGCACCATATCGAAGCCTGAGGAGGTGATCGATCCCTCAGTCGAGTTCTTCAACGAATCCACCGCATCGGAGACTTATGAATGGCACTTCGGTGATGGTGGAGTGAGCAGTCAGCTGCACCCCAAGTATGCCTACGATGCACCGGGCGACTATCTGGTGATGCTCATCGCCTATAATGACCCTATGTATGGCTGTGCCGACACTACCTTCCGATACATTTTCGTAGAACCGCTGTTCACATTCTACATTCCCAACAGTTTCACTCCTGATGGCGATGGGCTGAATGACGAGTTCAGGCCCGGAGGGGAGAATTTCGACTATGAGACCTACAACTTGAAGATCTTCGACCGGTGGGGTTCGCTCATTTGGCAGACAGACAACCCCGAAAGAGGATGGAACGGCACACACCAGAGCAGTCTGGAAGATGTGAAGAACGGGATATACGTTTACATCTTCACCCTGAAGAAGTTCAATAATTTCGAGCCCAAGGTCATCAAAGGCTCAGTAACGCTTTATAGAAACCGAGGGTGAACATCGCTTTCCTCCGTGCCGGGGCCATGGCCCTTCTTGCCGCAGTTTCGATCCCTGCCATTTCGTTGGCACAGCCCGGTTGTCCCTTTGTGGATGCAGGAGCCAATCAGGCTGTGAACTGCAACGTGAACTGCGTCAACCTGACCGCAGATTTTCTTGAGACAGGGGCGACCACCGGCTATAGCGTGGAGTCTGTACCTTATTCCCCTCCGGTGCCCTACACAGGCGGTGTGCAGCAGTTCATCAACACGGACGACATCTGGGGCAGCGTGATTGCGCTCCCCTTCAACTTCTGCTTCTACGGCAACATGTACGATCAAGTGGTGATCGGTGCCAACGGCCTCGTCTCGTTCGATGTTTCCGTGGCAGGAACGGGCTGCAACTGGTCTTTCACAGAATCTATCCCGCATCCCAACCTGTATGGCAACAGCATCATGGGCGCCTACCATGATATTGACCCGTCATACGGTGGAACCATCAGCTATTTCATTCAGGGAACAGCACCATGCAGGATGTTCGGTGTGAGTTTTGACAACGTGCCTCACTATGATTGCAACTGCGGACTGTTTGCCGGATGCAGTAGGACCACCCAACAGATAGTGATCTATGAGACCACCAATATCATAGAGGTCTATCTGCAACAGAAACAGACGTGTAGCGGATGGAACAGTGGGAATGCCGTGATCGGGGTGCAGAACATCGGTGGCACGGCCGGTGTGACCCCTCCGGGAAGGAATACCGGGTCGTGGACTGCCAACAACGAGGGATGGAGATTCCTGCCGAACGGTGCTCCCACCTATCAGGTCAACTGGTATGAAGGGGCCAATGTGATCGGAACGACCGCTACCGTTAACGTCTGCCCGAGTGTGACCACCAACTACACTGCCGAGGCCATTTACACCGCATGTGACGGCAACGTGGTGACCGTGACCGACCAAGTGACCGTGACGCAGAACAGCAGCATGACAGCGTCCGTCACACCATCCACTGCAACGCTGTGTCCGGGCGAGTCTGTTACGCTTACCGCCTCAAGTTCCAATCCAGGGGTGACCTATTCATGGTCTCCCTCCACTGGACTTTCGGCCACAACAGGGGCCACCGTGACAGCCACGCCCATGGTGGATGTGACCTACACTGTGACTGCCGATGACGGATCGTGTGCCGCCAGTGCCAATGCCTACATCACGATGGGCAGCTTCGCAGTGTCAACCACAAGCACCGATGTGGGATGCGGTGGCAACAACGGAACGGCAACCGTAACAGCCAACGGGGGTACCGCCCCATTCACTTATTCATGGAACACGGTCCCGGTGCAGACCACCCAAACCGCCACGGGCCTCTCGCCCGGAACTTATCAGGGGACGGTGACAGACGCATCAGGATGTACGGCAACAGAACCTGCAACGGTAGGAGTGGGGAACAATTCGATCACCGCGCCTACGATATCGACCACCGATGCCATCTGCACATCGAACAACGGCACAGCAACTGCAACACCCGTTGACGGAACCGCCCCCTACACCTATTCGTGGAACACGGTACCCGTGCAGACCGCACAGACCGCCACGGGGCTGTCTGCCGGAAACTATCAGGTGACCATGACCGATGCCGTTGGATGCGTCATCAGTGCCAACGCCATCGTGAGCCTCGACCAGCAGGTCATCACCGCTACCATCACGGCTTCCACTGATGCGTCATGCGCAGGTGTATGCGATGCTTCGGCCACAGTTGCAGCAGCAGCAGGCACAGCACCCTACCTCTATCTGTGGGACGATCCCGACAATCAAGGAGGAACAACGGCCACAACGCTCTGTGCCGGCAACTTCAACGTAGGTGTGATGGATGCCAACGGTTGTGTGGCCGCAGCACAGGTGACCATCGCTGAACCTTCCGGAATTCAGGCCAGTGCAGCCATGATCGACCCGTCAGACTGCGGGCAGCCCAACGGCAGTGCTCAGGTCACTGCCTCGGGAGGTCAGGTGGCAGGCGCTTATGGATATTCGTGGAACACCACCCCGGTGCAGACCGGTGCGACAGCCACAGGACTCGCAGCAGGAAACTATGTGGTCACTGTGACAGACGACAACGGCTGTTCCACTACCGCGACCGTCACCGTGACGAGTACGCCCGGCATCACTGCGTCTATCACAGCGTCAACAGACGCGCTGTGCTTCAATACCTGCACAGGCAATGCCACAGCAGCGGCCGGCAACAGCGCGGTGGCCCCCGTCTCTTTCAGTTGGAACACCAGCCCGGTGCAGAGCACTGCGGGAGCAACCAACCTCTGCGCAGGAAACTATACCGTGACCGTGACCGATGACCGGGGCTGCTCCGCCACGGCCGATGTTGCCATAGGACAGCCGGCCCAACTGACGGTGAGTGCTTCGACCATCGACCCCTTGATCTGCATCGGTGGCACGGCCACTTTGGATGCTACGACCGCAGGCGGAACTGCCCCCATGGCAGGACTGCTCTGGAGCGCGCAGCCCGCAGACGCTTCTCTAGTGACCAGCGACAATCAGCCTGTTGTCTCCCCAACAGTTGGAACGACCTATTCTGTCATCGCTACGGATGCGAACGGATGTGTCTCCGCACCATCATCGGTGAGTGTGCAGCTCCGTCAGGCATTGAGCCTTCAGGTGATACGCCCACTGGCAGGCCCGGATACAAGCATCTGTCTGGGCGATGCTGCGGTATTCCAACTCGCTGCCCAGGGCGGTGATGGCAACTATGATTTCTTCCTCGCACCGAACACAGCTCCGATCTCATTGCCCCTGACCGTATCGCCAACGGCCACCACCACCTACACTTTCTCCGTTTCGGACGGATGCACCACTCCGCCCGCCACAGCCACTGCCACGGTGACGGTGAATCCGATTCCGACCGTACTGTTCAGCGTGGACGACCCTGACGGCTGCGACCAGCACACCGCCCTTTTCTTCGACCAGAGCACACCACCCGCCCAGCAATGGGTCTGGGATTTCGGTGACCCACAGTCCAATTCCAACGCGGCCACACAGCAGATGGTGCATCACACCTTCTCCGGTCCCGGGGTCTATGACATCTCGTTGCAGGTGACATCGGCCGCAGGTTGCACCAACGACACGGTGCTCGCGCAGATGGTGGAGGTCTATGCCCTGCCTCAGGCCATTTTCACTCCCGACCCCACGATTACCGATCTCATGGCGGCCACCGTCCATTTCACAGACCAGAGCATCGGCAATGTGGACCATTGGGACTACACCTTCGGAGATGGCGGGAACTCGACCCTCCAACACCCGATTCATGCCTATCAGGACACCGGACTCTATACCATCACCTTGGTGGTTACCACGGTGGACGGCTGCATAGACCTGGTAAGAAGATCGGTGGAAATCAAGCCGAATTTCATGTTCTACATCCCCAACGCCTTCACTCCGAACTCTGATGGCAGGAACGATCTCTTCCGTCCCTATGGTGACGGGGTGGATTGGAACACGCTAAGCATCAGCATCTACGACCGCTGGGGCGAACTGATATTCCAATCAGGCAGCATAGACAACCCGTGGGACGGCACCTACAAAGGGTCGCAGGTGAAGATCGGGGTCTATGTCTATCGCATCAGCATTGCGGACACAGAGGGAGAAGTTCACACCTACGATGGAAAGGTGCATCTGATCAGATAAAGTGTTTCAATATGCAGTTCTTCACAATCCTATTTGGCATCCTGCTGTTGAACTATGCAGTTGGGACGGCCCAGACCCAGGACTGGAAAACTGAATCGGAACAGGATGGGGTCACCGTCCTTTCGCGCACGGCAGACTGCTCGGATCCCGCCAACGGCATTTTCAATGACTACCTGCTTCTGAAGGTGGTGAATGCCAACGACCATCAGGTTTCGATCAGTTTCTATCGGTCGGCATGGTTCGATGGCCGTTGCAACGGCTGTCAGGAGCCGACCGAAGAGCACCGGACTGTGCTCACCTTGGGTCCCACCTCCATGGCAGAAGGCACCTGTGCTTCAGGAGACAAGCAGTTGAAGGTGTTCTCGAAGAAACGTGACATCCCCGGTATTGCCCGACTCACACGCTTTGAAGTAGGCAATCTGTCGGTAACCGAAGCAAATTCCGGCAGATGAGAAAAGTACAACTCCTGCTCTGTGCGGCCCTAAGCCTTTCTACAAGCATTGCATCTGCGCAATGTACAGTCAATGCACTTTCAACGAGCTATGACATCATCTGCGGCCAGTCGGTGACGCTGTCGCACTTCGGTTCCACCCAAGGCAACATCAGTTTCTCTGAGAATTTCAATTCGGGATCGCCCACAGGCTGGGCATTCACGCAGCAGGCCACCTTCTCCAACCCCTGTAGTCCCGGAGGAGCGGACGGCACCACCCATATATGGATGGGCGACAATTCGGGAGTTCCCCGGTCGCTGATCACCCTGCCTCTCAATTTCGGCCCAGCAGTGGCCCCGGCAGGCGGCACCATCTGTTTCGACCTGCTCTTCTCCCAGCAGGGGGATGCTGCGCCATGCGAAGGGCCAGATGAGCCTGACGAGGGGGTGTATCTCCAGTATTCCACCGACAATGGCAGCACTTGGATCAACATCAATTACTTCGATCCCAATGGAGGCAACGACCCCCAACTGGTGAACTGGAACAACTGGTGCTTCGAGATGCCTCCGGGCGCTTTGGTGAACGGGGTGCAGTTCCGCTGGTTCCAGGATGCGGATTCAGGCTCCGAATATGACCACTGGGGAATTGACAATGTGGAGATCTTTGTGAACGACCCCACCACGCTCTACACGTGGGTGCATGATGGATACAGCACCCCGTCACCGGGAGAGAATCCCACACCGGTGGCCCCACAGACCACCACCAACTACACAGTGAACATGACCACGGCCACGGGCAACTGCTCGGCAACCGTCACGGTGAATGTGGAGAACCCCGATGTGCAGGTGAATGCCGGTACCGACCAGAGCGTGTGTGCGGGCGATTGCATCACGCTGAACCCTACGGTGACCGTGGTGAACGACCCGGGGGGCATCAAGACATTTGCCAACAACCAGACCGAGACCTTTGACGCATCGGTCTTCGGAAGTGCATCGGTCAACGTGAATGTGCAGGGATTGAACATGGCCACGGTGAACCCCGGCTCGGTGGTCGAGGTGTGCATCACCAGCCTCACCTTCTCGGGATTCGGTCTGCCCCCCGGTGGTGTGGAGTCCATTTCACTCACACTGGTGTGCCCCGGTGGGGCCACGGTGACCCTCGTTCCCGCTGGAACTGCGCCTGCAGGCCCCGGAGGCTTCTTCGGGCAGGCGTCCTCCTATCAGAACGCCTGTTTCGTGCCATCGGGCGGTGCCAACCTTGCTTCCGTGCCATCGGCCAATGCCACGCCCATCACGGGCACATTCAATTCCTCGCAGCCCTTCACGGGAGTGGAAGGCTGTATTGCCAACGGTCTGTGGTCCATTGAAGTGTCCACTACGGCATTGGCGGGCAACGGCACCTTTGCCGGCTGGTCCATCACCTTTGATGATGAGATAGATGAATACACGCCCGATGTGTTATGGTCGCCCACGACCTACATGGCCGCTGGCTCAGAAACGACCCTCAACCCGCAGGTGTGCCCCATGGGGCCGATCACCTACACCCTTTCTGCAACGGACACCGCTGGCTGCCTCACGGTGACCGATCAGGTAGCTATCAGTATCGACAACAACTGCTGCGAGACCAACACCCCGCCCATCACCGGGCCCGCTCAGGTCTGTGCAAATTCCACAGGCAACGTCTATTCGGTGTTGAACACCCCCGGATCGACCTATACATGGACGGTTCCGGCCGGGGCGGTCATCACCGCAGGGCAGGGCACCAGCGCCATCACCGTGACCTTCGGGGCCACCGGGGGCGATGTCACCGTGGTGGAGACCATCAACTGTGGGGATGGACCTCCGGTGACCTTTGCCGTGACCGTCACCGCATCGGCCGTGCTCAATATCACAGACCCCGCATCTGTCTGTGCCCCTGCCACTGTTGACATCACCGCTGCTGCAGTGACGGCCGGAAGCACCGGGGTCGGCACGCTCACCTACTGGACCGATGCCGGGGCCACGGCCCCGTTGAACAACCCCAACGCAGTCGCTGCAACGGGCACCTACTATATCCAGACCGGAACGGGCGCCTGCGCGGCCATCGCCCCGGTGACCGTGACGATAGACAACTGCCTGTCGTGCGCAATCACCGGACTCGGGCTGTCAATCGCGGACTGCTACACCGCCAACGGATTCCTACAGTATGATGTGGACGGGAACATCACCTACGTGGATCCGCCCACGACTGGCACCCTTACAGTGACGAACTGTTTCGGACAGCAGCAGGTGTTCAATCCACCTTTCGGCACCACGCTCGACTTCACCTTCACCGGACTGCCGCAGAACGGGCAGGAGTGCCTTTTCACCGCAGCGTTCAGCGATGACCCTACTTGCACCTCCACCACGGGCATCTTCGCACCGCCCACCATCACGTTCTTCAGTTCGGGATGCGTGATAGGTTCGGGAGTGGTGAGCGGCACCATCGAATTCACCAATCCGCCTGCCACAGGCACCTTGGTCATCAGCATAGATGATGGCACAAGCACACAGCAGGATGTGATACAACCGCCTTTCAGCAGCCCTGCATCGTGGTCGGTATCGGGCCTCGACCCTACTTCCGACAATTATGTCATTACCTTCTTTTTCTCGGACTATGCCGGTTGTGCCCAATCGCAGTCGGTCATCTGCGGATGTGCGGCCGAGGCAGGCTCCACCACTGTAAGTGTGAACGGGCTGCCCACATTGGCACCTGTGCTGTGCGAGAATGATGCGCTGACCATTGAGACCAATGGCAACTTCGTGCATCCTGACGATGAAGGCCCCATCGGTGGATTCGCCTATCAGCCCGCACTGGTCTATCTCATCTACAACTGTCCGCCCACGGTGGGAATGTTCCCCGGTGACGACCCCTGTCTGGTGGGAGTGATACCGGTGCCGGAGAACATCGGTGATGTGAACGATGCCAACTCGCTGGTGGCCCAGTTGCCGCCCGGCACCTTCACCAACGGGCAGGTCTATGTGGCTGCCATCACCCTCTATCATTTCGACCCCATCACTCCCAATTTCATAGTGAATGCCAACTGCTGGGACCTCGGCACCATCAACACGGTGACCTACCTGCAGCCCATCACTTCCACCGTGGTGGAAAGCTGCCCTGCCAACACCGTGACCGTGACGCTGAACGGGGGCAGCCCCGCCAACAACGGCAGTGTGTTCACGGCATCGGACCTGTTGCCTGCCAATGCCGCCTTTGCCAACACCACTGCGCCCGACAACGGCACGATCGTCATCAATGGACTTGCTGACGGGGACATGTACTCGTTCGATGTGACGGATGCCAACGGGTGTCTGCACACGGTGAGCGGAGGCCCGTTCACCGCACTGCCCATTGCCGATGCGGGCACGGACGGCACGAGCTGCGCCCTCACCTATCAGCTTGCCCCCGGCCCCAGTTGGGGCACAGGCACATGGACGGGCGGGCCAGTGGGCACCACCTTCGCCCCCAATGCCACCACGGCCAATGCCACGGTGACCGTGCCGGCAGATGGCACCTACACCTTCACCTGGACCGAAGTGAACGCACCGGGCTGCGCCTCATCGGACGATGTGGAGGTGACCTTCGCGCAGATGAGCATCCCTGCGGTGGTGACCGGGGCCACATGTGGTGAGACGGACGGAGAGGTGGTGGTGGCACCACAGGGCGGGGCCACACCCTACACCTATTCCTGGACCTCGGGCGGCTCAGGCCCGTTGGAGACCGGTCTCGGTGCCGGCCCAGTGACCGTGACCGTGACCGATGCCACCGGTTGCAGCCTTGACAGCACATTCGTCATCACCCTTCCGGCAGCATTCACCTTCACCACCGATGCCACGGATGTCTCGTGCTTCGGCACTTGCGATGGCACGGCCTCGGTAGCGCCTGTCGGTGTCGGGCCATTCACCTATCAATGGTCGCCCAGCGGAGGGAGTGGTGCATCTGCGGCCAACCTCTGCGCAGGCAGCTATGATGTGGAGATCACCGAGGATGCCGGATGCGTGCAAACCACCACCATCGTCATCGGCACGCCCACACAGGTCGATGCCGTGGTGAACAGCGATGAGACCGTCCTGTGCATAGGCCAGTCGGCCCAGCTCAGTGCCTCCATCACCGGGGGCACCACGCCCTACGGCAATTTCGTATGGACGGCCACGCCTGCCGACCCCACCTTGCAGGCCACGCAGCAGGATCCGGCCGTTTCGCCCGTGGTCACCACCACCTATTCGTTCGTTTCGCAGGATGCCAACGGCTGCCCATCGGCCCCCAAGGAGGTGACGGTGACCGTGCTTCCTCCGCTGACGTTGGATGTGACAAGGCCACTTGCGGGCGGTGACACCTCCATCTGCCTGCACGATCTGGCCACCATAGACCTCGTGGCCGGTGGCGGTGACGGCAATCACAGCATCTTCCTGATGCCCGACATGACCACCCCAGTAACCCTACCGATGCAGGTGCAGCCGGGTGTGACCACCACCTACAGTTTCATAGTCACGGACGGATGCACCACGCCACCGGCCTCTGCCACATCGACCATCACCATCCTGCCATTGCCCGTAGTGAATTTCGCGGGCGATGATCTCGAAGCATGCGATGTACACACGGTGCAGTTCACCGACCTCACTCAGCCCCCTGCTGTGCAATGGGCATGGACCTTCGGAGACGACAGTTCGCTGTCGAACACCGCCACGGTGGCCGACCCCTTCCACCAGTTTTCGGGCCCCGGCAGCTATGATATCGGTCTGAGCGTGGTGACGGCCGATGGCTGTGCAGGCGACACCGTATTCCCGGCCTACGTGACAGTGCATGCCGTGCCCACCGCGCAGTTCGACCTTTCGCCAAGCGTGGTGAACCTGCTGAATGCACATATCGACTTCACAGACCATTCACAGAGCGACATCGCCACGTGGGCCTGGGACTTTGGCGATGGGACGGCCTCAACGGCCACTCACCCATCGCACACGTACAGCGACACGGGCACTTTCGTCATCACGCTCAACGTGACCACCATCTATGGTTGCACCGACCGGACAGAGGGCGTGGTCATCATCGAACCGGATTTCACTTTCTATATTCCCAACGCCTTCACCCCCAACAACAACCGCAACAATGAGGGCTTCCGACCATTCGGTGAGGGGGTTGACTGGAGCACCTACACGCTGAGCATCTTCACACGGTGGGGCGAGCAGATCTATTACACGGTGGATATAGAAAGCCCTTGGGATGGTAGCTACAAGGGATCGCAGGTCGAATCAGGCGTGTATGTGTATAGGATCGGGATCACCGACCTCAAGGGCGGGGAGCACGAATACACCGGCAAGGTGACGCTGTT
>JAIPBJ010000037.1 GCA_021739625.1 Flavobacteriales bacterium
AGACGGGAAATGGAAGATGTAAAATCGTGTCCGGTCAGTTGGACAGCACTTCTGCCAGATGCAGCAGCTTTGGACTGAGGGATGTGTGGTGCTTGATGGCCTTTTCGAAAGGAGTGAATTCCACACGGCCACATACGATGCCAAGGGCCGAATTGTGCTTGCCCTGAACCAGCGCGGTCACCGCCTCATTTCCCAATGTTGAGGCCAGAACCCTGTCCATTGCCGTAGGACTTCCACCCCGCTGCAGATGGCCCAGAATGGACACTCTTGTGTCATAGTTCGGGAGCTCGGCCTTCACACGTTCTGCTACAGCATAAGCACCGCCACTCTCATCCCCTTCGGCCACAATGACGATGCTGCTACTCTTCTGCCGGTTCCATCCTGCCTTCAGTTTTGCAATAAGGTCGTCCAGATAGGTCTTTGTCTCGGGCACCAGAATGGCCTCTGCACCACAGGCAATGCCAGACCGCAGCGCAATGAATCCGGCATCCTTGCCCATCACTTCTATGATGAAGAGGCGGTCGTGCGAATCGGCCGTGTCGCGGATCTTGTCCACCACCTGCACCACATTGTTGATGGCGGTGTCGTAACCGATGGTGAAATCTGTTCCGATAAGGTCGTTGTCGATAGTGCCGGGCAACCCGATGAACGGGGTGTTGAATTCTGAATTGAACACCTTGCAACCTGCAAAAGTGCCATCGCCCCCAATGGCTATCACTGCATCAATTCCATGCTTCAACAGGTTGGCGTAAGCTTTCGTCCTGCCTTCCTTGGTCAAAAATTCCTTACTGCGGGCCGTTTTGAGAATGGTTCCGCCCCGTTGGATGATATTGCTCACATCATGGCTTTCCAACTCACGGAAATCTCCATCGATCATGCCCTGAAAACCGCGGATGATGCCGAACACTCTAATGCCTTGTCCCCTTGCAGTGCGCACCACTGCACGGATGCATGCATTCATGCCGGGCGAATCACCTCCGCTCGTGAACACTGCGATCGTCTTTGGAGGAAGGGACATGTCTGTTCGCACTATTGAATACGCTTCATTCAGATCTCGAAGATATCGAAGGGCACCTTTACGACATCTTTGAACGACTCGCCATCGTCACGGCTGTCGAGGTCGTCCGACTCATAGAACCAGCGAACCGTGAATTGGCAACCGCCTTTGTTCAGTTCTGCCAGAAGATTGAATATCTCCATCAGGCGAATGAACGACCCAGTGTTGTAGTATTCCAACTGAAGGTCAAAATTCCCTTTGAGCTTGGTGCCGGTCAGGTGGGTGCGCATCCACTCTCTCAGCGGTTGATAGAAACCTTCTGAATCCTCGGGCATGGACCGTCCACTGATGCGGAATTCCTCCTTCAGCAGGTCGAAATAGACCTTAGGAGTGGTGGATGATGGATCAACTTCGAGGACTTCCTTCATGAGTGACAATGGTGACGGTGCGAAGGTAGTCCATGCCCGTCAAAAACATTGCTGAAATCAGATATTTCCGGCCGACCACCGCCTTGACCGCCCTTATCTGAACACCCCCTGATACATGATGAAGCCGAATCCGAGCCCTGCCACGGCCCCCTGCACAAAGGTCATGGTCTTTCGGTTGCGGGCCGAGCGCTCATATCCGTCAAGATAGGCCGGGTGTGTTATGAGGTCGGGGTCGACATCCTTGGCGCGCACCTTCACCTTGATGTTTGCTATGGAGGTGACGACCACATAGCCGGCAGGTATGGACGGCCCCCAGAAAGCTCCGAGGAAAGCCCCGACCGCACCGACTCCGGCACCGAGCAGGGCATCGGCCCCGACCGGGTGCCTGCGCCCGTCCTGCCTGCCTTGGATGTACTTGCGCATGTCCTCCACGCCCCACTCCACCTCGGCATTGCCATCGGCCAGAAAGCCGAGGGTGTCGGCACTGTAAATGATTGTCTCACTGCTATCGGGATGGATGATGGAGAAGACCCGCTCGCGCGAGATGATCTTCGTGAACCTACGCTTGGCCTGCCGTGCCTTGCGCGAGCCGATGGCCGCCTCGGCCTCGGCCAATTTGAGGAGCTGCGCATTCTTCCATACCTGAAAATCATCTGGAGAAAGCTCCTCCATTTTTGTGAGAATCTGTGCTTCCATCTCCTGCCGTTTCAATACCAGCCTTTGACGGGCAGAGGCTGTGCGTTCACTTTCCTCAGCATCGAATTGCTCTTGGGTCATTCCCCTGCGATCAAGATATGCTGCCTCGCGCAATGCCTGATCAGAGGTCTGATAAACGACACGGTCATAATCGGTGGCAACGACCTTGCCCTTCAGTTTCCTGTACTTGCCGTTGGTAAGCAGCAGCACATCCTGCGCCAAAAGGGCGGACGGCAGCATCATTGACAGGAGAATTGAGATTCGGAACATGAAGTGCAAAGGAAAGTCAAACATACGTGTGGCATCATCATTCAGAACAAATGGATGTGTCGCGTTGTCCACAGCATACCAACCAACGGTGAACGATGGGTTATTGTATCTAAAATCTGCCCCCGTTGCGTCTGACATTGATTCATAGGCCGTTCGCCTGTTCACGACATGTTCGGAAATGGAGCCGGCATGGCTGTGCACATACCCTGCTCTACGGTAATTTCGGCCCTCCAAACACACACTTCAAATGCAACAGGACAGATTCGTTGACCGCCACATAGGCCCCCGCCAGAAAGACATTGACAACATGCTCGCCACCATAGGTGTTGCCAGCATCGAAGAACTTATTGACAGGACGGTTCCGGCATCTATACGATTGAAGAAGGAGCTGAATCTGCCAGAGGCGATGACCGAGGCCGAATTTGCTGCCCATATCCGCGAAGTGGGTGCCAAGAACAAATTGTACCGCTCATATATAGGACTTGGATATTACGATTGCGTGACCCCGAATGTGATCAAGCGTAACGTATTGGAAAACCCAGGGTGGTACACTGCCTATACTCCCTATCAGGCGGAAATATCTCAAGGACGGTTGGAGGCCCTGTTGAATTTTCAGACGATGATATGCGACCTCACAGGATTGGAGATCGCCAATGCATCGCTCTTGGACGAGGCCACTGCGGCATCGGAGGCCATGATCATGCTGTTCAATGCCCGGTCTCGTACTCAGCAGAAGGCCGGTGTGAACAAGTTCTTCGTGTCCACCGACTGTTTTCCGCAGACCATCGATCTGTTGCACACGCGCAGCCGTCCATTGGGCATCGAACTGGTGATCGGTGACCATGGTGACGTAAATATCAGCGAAGAATTCTTCGGGGTGCTATTGCAATATCCTGCCAAGAACGGTGAGGTAAGGAATCTGTCAACATTCGCAGAAAAGGTTCATTCGGTGGGTGCATCGGTGGCCGTGGCTGCGGACATCATGAGCCTTGTCCTTCTGCAAAGCCCCGGGTCGTGGGGTGCTGACGTGGTACTGGGCAACAGCCAGCGTTTCGGTGTGCCAATGGGCTACGGTGGCCCTCATGCAGCCTTCCTCGCTGTGAAGGATGAATTTAAGCGGGTCATTCCCGGACGGATCATAGGTGTTTCGGAAGATTCTCAAGGGCATCCTGCATTGCGCATGGCGCTACAGACCCGCGAACAGCATATCAAGCGGGATAGGGCCACCAGTAACATCTGCACTGCGCAAGCACTGTTGGCCATCATGGCAAGCATGTATGCAGTCTATCATGGACCCGTGGGGCTGCGCCACATCGCCACCAACATCCATCGCAAGACGTCCTTGTTGGCTTCAAAGCTGAAAGCATCGGGCTGTTCACTTCATTCGGAGAATTATTTCGACACGATCAAGGTGACCCCGCCATCGGGTGTCACAGTCACGGACATCCGCACGAAGGCAGAGGAGGCGCATGTGAACTTCCGTTATGTGGAGGAGCGTGCGGTTGCTATCAGCCTGGATGAGGCTACCACATTGGCGCAGTTGCAGCAGATTGTGGAAATCTTCGCAACATTGGCCGGCAAACAGGCCACCATCACTCAAGAGGAACTGGAGTCATCATCGGTAAGCATACCTGCGGCACAAATGCGCAAGGATGCCATCCTGACCCATCCCACGTTCAACTCATATCATTCAGAGACGGACATGATGCGCTACATCAAGCGGTTGGAGAACAAGGATCTGTCGCTGGTGCATTCGATGATCTCGCTGGGAAGCTGCACCATGAAACTGAACGCGGCCAGTGAGCTGTATCCGATCAGCATGCCCGAATTCGCCAGCATCCATCCGTTCGTGCCACTCTACCAGACAACAGGCTACCAGACGGTCTTCAATGAACTGGAGAAGACCCTGTGCGAGATAACAGGTTTCGATGCCATCTCATTCCAGCCGAACTCGGGTGCGCAGGGCGAATATGCAGGGCTGATGGTGATCGACCAGTATCACCGGAGCCGTGGTGAGGGACATAGGAAGGTGGCGCTGATCCCGTCTTCGGCACATGGCACCAACCCTGCCAGTGCTGTGATGGCAGGAATGGAAGTCGTGGTTACCAAATGTGATGAGATGGGGAACATCGATGTGGAGGATCTGCGCACCAAGGCAGCGCTGCATTCCAATGACCTGTCGTGTCTGATGGTGACGTATCCGAGCACTCACGGGGTTTTTGAGGAGAGCATTCAGGAGCTGACAGCGATCATCCATTCGCATGGTGGACAAGTGTATATGGACGGGGCTAACATGAATGCCCAGGTCGGGCTCACCAATCCGGGCAGCATAGGTGCGGACGTGTGTCACCTGAACCTGCATAAGACTTTCGCCATACCACACGGGGGCGGTGGACCAGGGGTCGGCCCCATCGGTGTGGCGAAACATCTGAGTCCGTTCCTCCCTGGCCATGCATTGGTGAAGACAGGTGGAGCACAGGCTATCTCTGCGGTGTCTGCCGCGCCATGGGGCAGTGCGCTGATACTGCTGATCTCCTATTCGTATGTGAAGATGCTGGGCGGGCCGGGGTTGAAGAAGAGCACGCAGACTGCCATTCTGAATGCCAACTATCTGAAGAAGAAGTTGGAGACCCACTATCCAGTGTTGTATTCTGGCAAGAATGGAACGGTGGCGCACGAGATGATCCTTGACTGCCATGGGTTCAAGCAATGGGGTGTTGAGGCGGGAGACATAGCCAAGCGGCTGATGGACTACTGCTATCATGCGCCCACGGTGTCGTTCCCCGTGGCCGGCACGCTGATGGTGGAGCCGACCGAGAGCGAATCGAAGCATGAACTGGACCAGTTCATCAGCGCGATGGTTTCCATCCGTCAGGAGATAGCTGAGGTCGAAAGCGGGATTGCCGATGTGGAGGACAATGTGCTTCACAATGCGCCTCACACCTCGCGGATGATTGCCAGTTCGGAGTGGAACCACCCGTATAGCCGTGAGCAGGCGGCCTTCCCGCTGCCTTATGTGGCCGCGAGCAAATACTGGCCTCCGGTGGGGCTGATCGACAATGCACGTGGCGATAGGAATCTGATATGCACGTGTCCGCCTGTGGAGGCGTATGCGGAAGTGGTGTGACCTATCCGATGCACGCTGATGGCGCGGCCCCTTGGAACAAGAGCGTTCGAAGGGGCCGCTCTGCTGTTGGTTGCCACGCCTTGATGCGAACTGTATCTGATCGAGATTCCCATGTTCAATGGTTGAAGTTAAAAGGGCAGGATCTTGCCGTTCTCCGATTGCATGTCATAGATGACCGAATCATAATAACTGTCAGTTATTGGGATGACGACTGTCAGACCCATGGGTAGTATGCCATCTACATTCGGCACGGCATAGGCGAACCACCCCATGAAGGTGACTCCATTCTTTCGCTTTGGGACATCCATCGCTTCTTGCCTAATGAGATGCTCCAATTCAGAATGGATAAACACAGGGACGGTCAAACAAAAAAACGTGAAATGAAACGGATCAACTCAAATAACCAAGTGCCGATGTTTGTACTTATGCTGTCGTTGTTTGTCATTCAAAGTGGCTGCGGCCAAAAGCAGCCTCACATCGACCATGAGTATGAGCTGAAGAACCCCATACTCACCCTTCTGGATGGCAACCGAAGATTCATCGAGAACAAGACCATACATCCTGACCTTTCGTTGGAGAATCTACAGAATCTGAATGAGGGGCAGGATCCATTCGCCATCATATTGAGCTGTTCGGACTCACGTGTGCCACCTGAACTGATCTTCGACCTTGGCCTTGGCGATGTATTTGTGATCAGGAATGCGGGAAACATACTTGATGACCATACTCTGGGCAGCATTGAATATGCAGCAGAGAAACTCCACACAAGGATTCTGGTTGTGCTCGGCCACACGAAATGTGGTGCGATCCATGCCTTCATGGAGCACAAGAACGATTCCATCCCGAATCACATCCAATCCATCATAGACTATCTGAAGAATGAGCCGGAGGAGTTGGAATTGAGTGCGCATAGTGAACATGGTGACAGTTATTATGAGGAAGCGGTCGAGGCCAATGTCCGTCACGTGGCCCGGGAATTGAAAAACTCAGAACCGGTATTGGCCGAACTGGTCGCTAGCAATCGTCTTATCATTATCGGTGCCGTTTTCAACTTGGAGACCGGTGCAGTTTCGATTGTAGGATACTGAATGATCATCGCCTTCTTGGGTCTGATGCTGAAGACAGGTCTCATGCGCGACATGCTTGAATCAGTGCCCATCGTGTACCATCGGTATCGTATGCTTTGGCAACACACGCCCTTACGCGATCCTGTTACAATTCGATCGGCCCATTGCCAATAGGCCGTTTTCTGTGCTTGGCGGAATAGGCGGCCTTCTTGCGCCAAGTGAACAGAACGCTTGCCCGAAGGCCATATATTATCTGCAATGGCGTTCTTTGCAACTTCATCACTCACCAAAACATAATCTCATGAACAAATTCTACCTGACCGCACTGACGGTGACCATTGTCGCTGGCGGTGCAATGGCCCAGACCAAGAGCCAGATGCCACTGAGCCAACGTGTGAAGGCCACGATTGACCAAACGCCTCACAATTTCCAGTCCGCCCGAGGTGGTGTGAGCGCCATCTGGAGTGACGATTTCTCGGATGCCAACAACTGGGTGCTCAGCTATGAGGTAGGTGCCCCTGCCCTCAATTGGCAGATAGGCATAGGTCTTGAAAACACTGGGACCTATCCGACCGCCCCCATTCAAAGCACCACCGCAGCCAATGGTTATGCGATGCTCGATTCGGACGGTTTCGCCAACCAGAGCCTTGTGGAAAAAAGCTACATGACCACTGCCAACCCCATCGACCTGAGTGCTGTGGACCGTGTAGTGCTCCAATTCGAGAGTTTCTATCGCAAATGGACTTCGGAGGAATGCTACATCGTGATCAGCACCAACAACACCGACTGGCCAGACCTGACGCCCGACAGCGACATTAGCGCGTTGCCGAACGTGTTCTATGCATGGCCTGACATGGAGGTACAGGCCGTGATCAACAATCCTACGCTTGTACGCATCAATATCTCGGATGTGGCAGGCAATGCGCCTCAGGTCTGGGTGCGTTTCGTGTGGACCGGGACCTATGGCTATTCATGGTTCGTGGACGATGTGGCCATCATTGAACAGCCCGCCAACGATGTGGTGCTCAACAACTCGTTCATTTCGCACACGGGCAATGGCGAGGAATATGGCTGCATCCCATCATCACAGCTCAACAGCAGCATGCTGATGGGTGGGGAGTTCTACAACTTCGGATATGATGCCCAGACCAACATCGAACTGGCGATGGAGGTTTTCAACGATCAGAATGAGGTGGTATTCTCCTTCACTGATTCAGAACCCAGCGTTGCAACTGAACTGTCTGTGATCCTCGAAGGAAACGTCAACATCCCAGCTCTGCCCAACGGGCTTTACCGTGCATCGGCCACGGTTACCTCCAGCGAGGAGCAGAGCGGGCTTTTCTTCGGAAACAACACCCATTTGCGCAATTTCACTGTGAACGATGAGATATACGCGTTGGATGGCATCGGTCAGCACCCGGACGGCTATCAGGCGCTCGGATCCATCGGCACCAACAGTTTTGAGGATGGCGCAGATGGTCTGATGATCTTCGCCTATTATGAAGTGTCCAACGAAATGGACGTACATGGCATTGAATTCCAGTTGCAGAGTACCACACGCGCTGGCGGTGCAGTCATAGTTTCAATACATGACACCACCGATGTGAGAAACAATGTGGTGACCAATGCGCTCTATCAGGGCGACATCTATGACATCACTGAGGCCGACACCATCGCTGGCTTTGTGCGCATCATGTTCGACCAGCCGATGTCGCTGAGTGCCGGAGGTTATTATGCCGGAGTGGAGCTTTTCAGCGGCAGCAATGAAAATGACATCCGCATCCTGAACGACCTGACCGTGCCGCAGCCGGCCTTGGCCAGTGTCATTTACATTCCTGCCGATCAGGTCTATACCAATGGCAACGCCAGTGCGATCCGTCTGGTATTGGATCCTTCCCTTTCCGTGGGTGATGCAGGTTCACTCCGTGGTGTGAGCATGTATCCCAATCCATCCAACGGCATCATCAACGTGACCACCGGCAGCGCAGAACTCCATCTGGTGGAGATTTTCAACGTGATGGGCAGCAATGTGTTGACCACATCGGTGAACGGGAACGGCAGCATCGACCTCAGCGGCAATGCACCGGGCATCTACTCTGTCCGCATTAGCAATGGTGAGGCATTCATGGTGCAACGCATCGTCCTGAACTGATCTACATCTCTCGATTAGAAAGGCCCCGTGCTGAGTTCGCTCATCACGGGGCTTTCTTTATTACGGCACACAAGGTGGCATTGGTGGCAATAATCCGATAGTAATCGCGTTACTTCGTCCGCGAAACCTACTTTTACCATGCCTCCGACCTTGATTCGAATGATGCATCAATCCCTCTTGCCGCTTCTGTTCCTGATTCTTCTGAACATTCCGCTGAGCGCCCAGATAGCCGTGGGCCAATGGCGAGACCACCTGCCTTATCAGAATGGGAAAATGGTGGCCGATGCCAACAATCTGATCTATTATGCAGGTGAGGACGGGCTGTTCAGCTATCACAAGACCGAGGGCGACATCCAAAGACTTTCAAAGGTTGAAGGGATGTCAGACGTGGGATATGCGGCCATAGCTTTCAGCAGCGAGAACAATGCATTGGTGGTGGCCTACAAGAACACGAACATCGACCTCATCAAGGACAACGCCATCATCAACATACCCGACATCCGCGACAGGCAGATATTGGGAAACAAGACCATCAATAACATTCACATTGACGGTGACTTCGCTTATCTCGCCTGCGGTTTCGGAATTGTGGTGATCGATCTTGCCAGAAACGAGATAAAAGAGACCTACATCATCGGGGCCAATGGTTCGGCAATCAACGTGCATGATGTGTCAAGTACGCCCTCCGAACTCGTTGCATGCACGGAGAGTGGCGTTCTCCATGCCGCCAAATCAGGCATCAACCTATTGGATTTTGCCAACTGGCAACTGTATCAGGACATCCCAGTGGGCAGATACAATGCAGGCACCTATTTCAACGGCAGGCTCTATGTGAACCTGACCAACACTCCGCGCGACACGCTCTATTTCAGACTCAACGACCAGTGGTTCTATCTCGACACCACTTATACCGATCCGCTCCGCAATCTTGAAAGCACTGAAGACCGCCTTCTGGTCATTCGATACGGCAGCACCTTTGAATACAACACATCGCTTGAGCGCCTGAGGCTCATCTTTGAATATGGAGGGGACCGATATGCCCTGCCCAACCATGCCACGCATGACGCAGTTGGAAATCTCTGGATTGCAGACCGGGTGCATGGACTGATCCGCTATGGCGCAGATTTTTCGGTGGGCAGCATCGGGGTGAACGGGCCAGGTTCCACTTCATCCTATAATATCAGCGTATGGGACAATCGCTGCTATGTATCGTCAGGAGGATTCACTGTGATGCTGTCCAATCAGTACGATCCGAACGGCTATTTCACATTCAAGGAGAATCAATGGAAGAATGTGAGCGTGTATGCCTTTCCTCAGACGGTTCCATTGCGGGACTATGTGCGGGTGCTCACCGACCCCTTCGACAGCCGCAGGGTCTATGCCGCCACTTGGGGCTGGGGACTTTTAGAGTATTATGACGATCAGTTCGTACAGCACTATGATGCCGATAACAGTGCCATCAGACCTGTGGCCGGAACCACCGACCGACTGATGGTATCAGGTCTTGCCATGGACCGCAACCACACCCTTTGGATGAGCGGTGCCGAATCGGGAGACCTGCTCTATGCCAAGACTGCTGACGGCACATGGTATGGATACAGTTTCGATGTGGTGGGGAATATCACTTTCGGAGATATCGCCATCGACAACATCGGACAGAAATGGGTGGTTCTGCCAAGGGGCGCTGGGCTGCTGGTTTTCAATGACAACGGTACGCTTTCCAACAAGACGGATGACCAGGCCAAACGCCTCAATTCGAGCATCGGAAACGGTAACCTCGCCAGCACCACGACCACCTGTGTGGTGACCGATCTCAACGGTCAGGTGTGGGTGGGCACCGACAACGGTATCTCCGTGTTCTTCTCCCCGCAGAGCATTTTCAGCGGCAACAGCTTCGACTCGCAACGCATACTTGTGCAACAGGACGGATATGTGCAGTACCTGCTGGAGAACGAGCGTGTGAGCACCATTCAGGTGGACGGTGCAAACCGCAAGTGGATCGGTACCGAGGGCGCTGGGGTGTTCCTTATGTCGCCCGATGGAACAGAGGAGATCCTTCATTTCACCACCGCCAACAGCCCGCTATTCAGCAATATCATCACTGCCATCGGCATCGACCAATTGAGCGGTGAGGTCTTCATCGGAACAGACAAGGGCATGATCTCATACCGTGGCACCGCCACATACGGTGAGCCGGAATTCAGCGAGGACAAGGTCTATGCTTTCCCCAACCCTGTGCGCCATGACTACGAGGGGCCCATTGCCATCAAAGGACTGGTGCGCGATGCGGATGTGAAGATCACTGATGTGGCTGGCCGCACGGTGTTTGCCACAAAGGCACAGGGCGGACAGGCGATATGGGACGGGCGCGGCATAGGTGGAAACCGTGCCAGATCGGGCGTCTATATGGTATTTGCGTCTGATGACGAGGGCAATGAGACCTTTGTGACCAAGGTGCTTTTCATCCAATAGCATGCTCGTCAACTCAAGGGGGATCGTGCTGAGCACACTGCGCTATTCGGACAGCAGTGTCATTGCCCGCATCCTAACGGAACATGCCGGACAGAAGGCCTTCATGGTGCGCGTAGGCAAAGGCAGGGGCGCTGTGGGAAAGATGGGACTGCTGCAACCGTTGTCACTTGTCAATGTTTCCTTCGACCATGATGACCGCCTTGGTCTTCGCACGCCTCGTTCCTTGGAGCGCGATGAGGCGCTTCACAACATCCCCTTCGACACCATAAAAGCGTCTATCGCCATATTCATGGCAGAGGTGCTGAGCCGGTCGCTGCAAGATGAAACGGCCGACATGAAGCTCTTCTCCTTCCTGCGCAACAGCATACTTCAGTTGGATAGCGAGGTGCGTCCCTGCCACAATTTCCATCTGGCCTTCCTGTTGCAGCTGAGTTCTTTTTTGGGCTGTGCGCCAGACATGAACGAGGCAGGCCCCCTCCCCTACTTCGACCTGCGCGAAGGCTTGGCCTGCAATGCGCCTCCCCTTCATCCCGACTACCTTTCGGGCAGCGTGAAATCGGCCATGGTGCAGATGGAAAGTGCTGGGATGGACGGTCACGCATCGGTTCATGTTTCCAACGAGGATCGCAGGACACTGCTACGGGCCATGGTCGATTATTACCGTTTTCATCTCGATGGCATGCGGGAGATCAGATCACATCTGGTGCTGGAAGAGGTGATGGCCTGATGAATTGCCGATCGGAAGTGATATATGAATGGCAAGGACTGTGATCGGACTGATGAACATCCTGAAACTCGGTGACCTCACCCTCGCACAGTCGTTGCCATTCTGGTCGGCCTTTGCGCTTATGGGCGCGTCCTTCCTCCTCTATTTCAAAGGGCGCACAAATCTGGGGCTTACCCTGCTGGTTCTCGGCTCTGGAGGATTGGGATATGCGATGGCAGCTCTGGACCCTTTTCTATGGACATGGGATGAGCAGTATCATGCCCTGGTGGCTAAAAACATGCTGGCCGATCCTTTTAGACCTGTTCTGGTGCAACACCCGATTTTCGGATATGATCTGCGCAACTGGACCTTCAACCACGTATGGCTCCACAAACAACCCCTGTTCCTGTGGCAGATAGCCCTCAGCATCAAAATTTTCGGGATAAATGAACTTGCCGTCAGGCTGCCGAGTGTGCTGATGCATGCCATCATCCCGTTGTTCATCTTCCAGATGGGGAAACTGGCAGTGAGTGCGAATACAGGATACCTCGCGGCCCTGTTCTTCGCCTTCGCCAGCTTTCCATTGGAGCTCATTTCGGGCAATCATCCCACCGATCACAATGATGTGGCCTTCCTTTTTTATGTCACCGCAAGTTGCTGGGCATGGTTCGAGTTTCAACGCAACCGATCGATGCGTTGGGCCATGACGATCGGACTCTTGGCAGGGTGTGCCATCATGGTGAAATGGTTGGCCGGACTGCTGGTTTTTGGAATCTGGGGCATCGGTGTGCTGGCAGCACGGAATGTGAGACCACTATCGTGGGACACTGTCAGACCAATACTGGTCGCGCTGGCAATATGCACCGCTGTGGCCCTGCCTTGGCAGTTCTACATCCATCAGGCATTCCCCGAAGAGGCTGCACACGAGTATGCGATGATGCACCGCCATTTCGATGAAGCGGTTGAAGGGCACGCAGGCGACCTCCTGTTCCATTTTGACACTGGCCTCAAGCGAATTTATGGGGCAGGCGATGCCGTGCCGTGGCTGCTTCTCATCGGACTGATCGTGCTGTTCGTACGAACGCAGGACCGGAGCTATGCTTTCGGCATGGTGGCCGCCATAGCCGCAGTCTATGGATTCTACACGTTGGCAGCCACCAAGATGGTCGCCTTCCCGCTCATTGTGGCCCCGTTCATCTTCCTCGGTCTTGGAGCATTGACAGACAGTGTATTCAGCTTCATTCGCAATCAGTTCGGCCGACATGTGCAGCAACTGCTGATGCTGACCGCATCCATTGCCGTCTGCATCATGTTGTTGGACATGAACATGATCTCCGGACGCCATGCAATGACCTACAAAGGCAGACACAATGAATGGCGGGCCAAGCACATCGCCCAAAGTAACTTGACCCTGTTGTTGGAAAAATCGCTGCCCTCAGGGCCCCATGTGCTTTTCAATGCGGCCACAGGTCACGGGGGCGAGATTCAGACCATGTTCTATACCCCACACACAGCCTTCGGCATCATGCCCACTGAAGAGGATGTCGCTAAAGTGAAAGCGCTGCTGCCCGATCATCCCATCGTGGTGATGGACAAAGGCCAAGCACTGCCTGCCTACCTGACCAATGACCCTGAAGTGACCGTGATCCGGTGGCGCTATTGAATCGATGCAACTACCGCAGAACGTTCAACCGTTCATCGAAACAAGGAATTCCTCGTTGCTGTTGGTGGTGATGAGTCGGCTCTTGAGGAACTCCATGGCTTCCACAGGGTTCATGTCGGCCAAGTGATTGCGCAGCACCCAGATGCGTTGCAACATCTCTTTGCTCACCAGCAGGTCATCGCGTCTTGTGCTGGACGATACGATGTCGATGGCCGGGAAGATCCGCTTGTTGGAGATCTTGCGGTCAAGCTGCAGTTCCATGTTGCCTGTGCCCTTGAACTCCTCGAAGATGACCTCGTCCATTTTGGAACCGGTGTCGATGAGCGCAGTAGCAAGGATCGTGAGCGAACCACCGTTCTCAATGTTCCGGGCAGCACCGAAGAAACGCTTTGGCTTCTGCAATGCATTGGCATCCACGCCACCGCTCAATACTTTGCCCGAAGCAGGTTGAACAGTGTTGTAGGCGCGGGCCAGACGGGTGATACTATCGAGCAGGATGACCACATCGTGGCCACATTCGACCAGACGTTTGGCCTTCTCCAATACCATATTGGCCACTTTCACATGGCGGTCGGCAGGCTCATCGAACGTGGAGGCTATGACTTCTGCCTTCACATTGCGCGACATGTCGGTCACCTCCTCAGGACGCTCATCAATGAGCAGAATGATCATATAAACCTCTGGATGATTGGCGGCAATGGCATTGGCCACATCCTGCAACAGTACCGTCTTACCGGTCTTGGGCTGCGCCACAATGAGACCGCGCTGGCCTTTGCCTATCGGGCAGAAGAGGTCCATGATGCGGGCCGACATCGAAGCCTTGCTGTTGGGGGCCAGATTGAACTTCTCGTCTGCGAACAGCGGAGTGAGGTGCTCAAATGAAACGCGGTCGCGCACGAAGGCGGGGTCACGGCCATTGATACGTTCAATGCGCACCAACGGAAAGTACTTCTCACCTTCACGCGGAGGGCGAACAATGCCTTTCACCGTGTCACCGACCTTGAGGCCATAGGTCTTCACTTGATTCTGTGCCACGTACACATCATCAGGTGAGGAAAGGTAATTGTAGTCCGAAGAGCGAAGGAAGCCGTAGCCATCAGGCATCATTTCCAACACGCCCTCGCATTCGATCTCGGTATCGAAACTGTATGCAGGTTCCTGCTGACGTTGATTCTGCTGCCGTTGATTCTGCTCGTTGCCATTGCTCGGGACTTGGCCGCTGTTGCCGGCATTCCTATTGTCCCGCTGGCGGCCATCCCGCTGACCTCCCTGTTGCTGCTCCTGATTTCTCCTGTTCTGATCGTCCCTTCGCTGTTCCTGTGGCTGTCCACCTTGGTTCGTTTCCTGATTCCTTCTGTTCGAATCATCTCTGCGCGGCTCCTGAGGCGGACGGTCTTGCGGCAATCTTTCCTGTTGCGGCCTTTCCTGACCATGCCGCTCCTGTGGCGGCCTTCCCCCACGCTCGCCTCCCGGATGCACGACCCTTACGCGTGCTTTGGGCTTATGTTCAGCTGCCGTGGGTGTTTCCACGAATTCGATGCGCTGCTGATCCTCTTTGGGCTCTGCGATCGCCACAGTGGTGACCGCGACCTCCACTTCATCTGCTTCACGCACGATTCTCGCGCGCTTTTTCTTAGTGTCGGCCGCCACCGTGGTTTCCGGTTCGTTGGCAGGTTTGGAGGGCTGAGGTCTTCCTGCCAGTATCGCCTGGATCAGGTCGCCCTTCTTCAATGTGGATGTGTTGGTCACATCAAGTTTATCCGCAATACTCCTCAGCTCAGATACGAGCATATTGGACAGGTCTGCCTTGTCAAACATTAAGATCGGCTATGTAAATGTGGGAACGGGGCGGTTCAACGCCTCAATGAAATTCAGTTCGGTAAGTCCTAAAAAAGGAATCAATCCACGTCATTCAGATGGAATGGAGAAGGATTGCGGGTGCAATGATAGCAATTATCCAACAATGCCACGCTTTGCAAATAAAATTGTCACAGGCCCGCAAGACCGACCATCATTTCCCATCACTGCTGCTGCAATGGTTTCGGACTGAGCTGCATGGCCTTGTTCACCTCGCGGTAGGCACTTTCCTTCGGCACATGCAACGTGTCAATGAGGGTCTCATAACCTTCCGACTCATAAGCTACCTGATAGCTCTTCCCTGGCTGAAGTATGAATATGAACCTGCCATTGTCGGCACGTGGCCTGTAGTTGCCCACCAGCGCACCATTGGCAAGGTCGGTCACCACAATGGTCACATTCTTGGGAATGGTGCCATTCGAATCTTCCACAATGGCGCCTTTGTAAACCGTGACGGGGTCTTCGCGGTCCGAATCCAATTTCAGCATATAGATGTCCTTGCCTCCTTTGCCATCGACCGTTGTGGAGGAGTAATAGGCCATCTTCCCGTCAGGGGTCATCACGAAGAAATAGTCATCATCGGGCGTGTTGATGGGGAAGCCGAGGTTGAACGGTGAAGACCATTTGCCATCCTCCTGAAGTATGGAGAAGAAAATATCATAGCCACCCATGGAATTGTGCCCCTTGGAGCTGAAGAAAAGGGTCTTTCCGTCAGGATGGATGAACGGGGCCTCTTCATCATAGCGGCTGTTGACCCTGCTTCCAAGGTTCTCGGCCACTCCCCATTCTCCTGTTGGCAGCCTTTTGCTGATGAAGATATCCATGTAGCCATAGCCGCTGCGGTCGCTGGTGAAATAAAGGGTCTGACCATCGGCCGACACGGAGGCATGCGTTTCGCGGAAGGCGGAGTTGATGTTGGCATTCAACTGGACGGCTTCGCTCCAACTGTTCCCGTTCCTTCGGCTCACATAGATGTTCCCGTCACCGTTGTCATCACGATAGATGTACAGCTCCTGACCATCGGCCGAGAGACCGATACTGGCCTCGTGACCTTCGGTATTGATCTGACCGCCTATTCCCTGTGGAGCCCCCCATTTCCCAGTACTGTCGCGATACGACACATAGATGTCCTCAAAGGGGTTACCGTCAAGATCGAATCTGCCGCCTGTGCTGTTGGGCCTGCGGCTGGTGAAAATAAGGACGCTTTCTGCCGAGTCCACCACTGCGGCATACTCATCAAACTCGGTGTTGATGTTGCCTCCAATCGATTCCAGTACCGCACTCATAGGGGATTCTACGATGAGCTTGGCGTTCTGGCAGTTCTGAATGAGCCGTTTGATGTAGGCCTTCTCCTCTTCGTCCCAGATATTGCCCTTGCTTGCATACTGCTTATAGGCGGTGATGGCCTTATCGAACTCAAGATTGAGGTGATAGGCCCTTCCAAGCATATACAGGGCATCGAGGGGGGCATTGGTCTCCTTGGCACCGTCCTTATACTTATCGCTGGTAGAGGCTGCGGCCGCCTCCAGATAGGGGACGGCCCGCTCCTTCTGCCCATTGATGCCCAGATAGCACATGCCTACCTTGTAATTGATGTTGGCGTTGCGCGGACTGAGCTGATGGAGTCCAAGGAAGTTCTTAAGGGCCTGTTGGTATTTCTCTTCTGCCAACTGTTTGGAAGCCACCGGATAGACATCCTTGAATTCGGTCTCCCGATCCACCTGCGCAACGGCAGGGCCCAAGGCCAGAGCAACGATAAAGGGCAGTAGAAGTAGGATTCTTTTCATGCGTGCATCCATCGGAAACCGGAACCTGCCCGGCCTATTTACATTCAGAACTATAACATCGGGACTGCGCGCATACGCAAGTCGGCTCAAATGGTTCTACTGGTGTCCCAATTCTCAAGGTAGTCTGCAAATCTGCGAACAAACATACCGCCCAATGAGCCGTCCACAACACGATGGTCGTACGAATGCGAAAGGAACATCATGTGGCGTATGGCAATGGCATCGCCCTGCGGTGTCTCAATCACGGCCGGTCTCTTTCTGATGGCCCCGGCCGCCATGATGGCCACCTGTGGCTGGTTGATGACCGGTGTGCCCATCACATTGCCGAAGGTGCCCACATTGGTGAGTGTGTAGGTGCCACCTTGGATCTCTTCAGGCTTCAGCTTGCTTTGACGGGCACGGTCTGCGAGGTCGTTGACCTCTGCGGCCAGACCCACAAGGTTCTTCTGGTCGGCATTCTTGATCACCGGAACGATCAGGTTGCCATTGGGCATGGCAGCGGCCATACCGATGTTGATGTTCTTCCTTTTGATGATGTTCTGCCCATCAACACTGATGTTGACTCCTGGAAAATCCTTGATGGCACGCACAAGGCATTCGATGAAGATGGGGGTGAAGGTCAGTTTCTGACCCTCGCGTTTCTCAAATTCGTTCTTCACCCGTTCGCGCCACATCACCAGATTGGTCACATCGGCCTCCACGAAGCTGGTGACGTGCGCAGACACCGACTTGGACATGACCATGTGCTCAGCAATCATCTTGCGCATACGGTCCATCTCTATGATCTCATCGCCCGGCATCAGCGAAATGGTGGGCGGAGTATGCACCTTGGCCACCGATGGCTGCGCTGCTTTGGCAGGGACAATGGCCTGCTGTTGCACTGACGGGGCGGCCTCTCCCCTATTTTCCAAATGGGCCATGATGTCGGTCTTGGTCACCCTTCCCTCCTTCCCTGTGCCTACTATGGTGTCCAATTCGGCAAGCGCAACGCCCTCCTCTTTGGCGATGTTGCGCACCAGGGGCGAATAGAATCTCCCCGAACCGGAACGCTTCGGAATGTCACTGACGGGAGCCATCGCAGGCTCGGACCTCGCCACTTCAACGGCCGCAGCACGGGCTGTGGAAACCACAGGTCCGGGCGAAACGGCAGGTTCTCCGCCCACTGTGGCCCCGGTCGAAATGACTGCAACGCGCGCGCCCACCTGCACCACATCGTTCTCTGCGCAGCATTGCTCTGCCAGTGTGCCTTCAACTGGCGATGGTATCTCAGAATCGACCTTGTCGGTCGCAATCTCCATGATGGGCTCATCGGCACCGATGTGGTCTCCCGGCTGTTTCAGCCATCGGATCACAGTGGCCTCTGCCACACTCTCCCCCATCTTGGGCATCAATACATCCACCTTGGCCATTCGTTTCTCTTAATTGATAGTGCGGCAAAAATAATCCATTGACATGGCAGGGCAAACCGAATGTAGTGCCCTTCAGCGTGGCTTGTATTGCACAAGTGTCACCTGTTTGTTGCAGATGCTGAACCTCATCCTTTCAACATCCGATTCGAGCTGGTAGGTTCGGCATGGTCCCGAGTGCACGTCACTCTCTGAGAATCGGACCGAACTTGCTCTGATGCGCGCATTGAACAGTGAATCGGGAAATGGCAACGTGATGTCGGCCGCCACAACCTTCTCTGCCAGTCGCAATTCCTGAAGGACGCGGTCGTTGGGGGTCCATGCTGGCAGTTCGTCACGATGGCGCACCAAGGTGAAATAGACCATGAGCGACCCCAACGTCAGCCCGATCACATAATACTTGAAGCGATGCAGGAAGTTGTTCACTTTGATGTCTTGAACATGTTGCTGACAAATCGCATGAACTCGTCACGCTCGCCCTTGTCGGTCAGTACACTGCGGAGCACTTCCCAGTAGGTCGATGGTTGCGTGGACCCCGCTGTGGCAGGGCCGGCCATTTCCCTGTTGGACAGGTCGATGGTATGGTCCCGTGGCGGGTGTAGCCGACCGCTGGGGGTGTCGGCCCGGTCAAAGCTCTCCTTGGCCCGGACACCGTAGCCCATGCTTTCCTCGGCCATGCCCAGATTGTTGTAGGCAATGGCATCGTCAGGGTCGAGCGCCACGGCCCTGCGATAGTCTTCCACAGCCCCTGCAACATCGCCCATCGCATTGCGGGCAAAGGCACGGAGTGAATAGCGGTAGCTGTTCTCCGGCTCGAGTTGGACACAGCGGTCCAGGTCGCGCATGGCCCCTGCGATGTCCTTCAAACGGAGTTTGGTGACGGCAAGGTCCGAGAGATAGTTGGGATTGTCGGGACAGCGTTCCAATGCCCTGTTGAACATCACAAGGGCGGTGGCCTCCTGCCCCAGCTTCAGATGTACCAGTGCGGCCAGATATACCGCGCGGTGGCTGTCGGGTGCCAATTCCAACTCCAATTCAAACGATTGCAGTGCTTCACGGAGCCTTGCGGCTGCAAGATGTTCCTCACCTGAAATGAGCAGTTGCGACATGATGGCGCAAAGGTAGGCCGCAAGGCCATGACCGATAACATCCTTTTGCTGGCATTGTACCGATGCGCCCGATGTGCATGGCTATTTTTACCCCCGCACCATCAGGTCTCCGCTTTGCGCCTCTTTGTCCTGCTCTCCCGCTTCCCCTACCCGCTTGAGCGGGGCGACAAGCTGCGGGCGTTCCACCAGTTGCGCATACTGAGCCGCGAGCACGAGGTGTTCCTCTGTGCCCTGCACGAGGACGAGCTGAAACCCGAATGGCACGATGCTGTCCGCCCCTTCTGCAAGGAGCTGAAGACCTTCAGACTGAACCGCTCTGGGCAGTTGGCCCAACTGGCGAAGTGCGCCTTCGGCAGCAGGCCGTTCCAAGTGGGATATTTCTTCAACAGTTCCATTAAGAAGGAAGTGGAGCAACTGGTGGCCGCATGGAGGCCCGATGCCATCTATTGCCAACTGCTGCGCACCGCGCCCTATATGAAGGACATCCATGGCATACCGAAGGTCATCGACTTTCAGGACGCCTTTGCCAAGGGCATCGAGCGCAGGTTGGAGACCGACCCTTGGTATCTGCAGCCCATTCTCCACTCAGAGAAAAAGCGGTTGGAACGCTACGAGCCGCAGGTGTTCGCGCAGTTCGATGCCGTCACCATCATCAGCGAGCAGGACCGCGACCAGCTTTCGTTCGCTGAGAGGGACAGGGTGCGGGTGGTGAGGAACGGGGTGCAGATGGAGCGTTTCAGCCCGTCTGATGCACCCAAGACCGAGGACGTGCTGTTTGCGGGCAACATGGGCTATCCTCCCAACATCGAAGCGGGCCTGCTGCTGGCCAACGGGGTGATGCCGCTGGTATGGAACGGACTGCCCAGCGCACGGCTGATGCTGGCCGGGGCGCGGCCCTCCTACCATGTGCGGCAACTGGAGAACGACCGCATAACGGTGACAGGCTGGGTCGATGACATGCGCGACTGCTATGCCAGGGCGCGGGTGTTCGTGGCACCGATGTTCATTGGCACGGGGCTGCAGAACAAACTGCTGGAAGCGATGGCCATGCGCCTGCCGTGCATCACCACGCCATTGGCCAACAACGCCCTCGGTGCCGAACCGGGCAGGGAAGTGCTGATAGCGGAGACAGAGCAGGAGTTCGCCTCGGCCATACTATTGCTGTTGAACGATGCCGACCGTGCCAAGGAACTGGCCGAGAACGGTCACCGTTTCATTGGCGAGAGGTTCGGATGGGAGGCGCAGACGGAGCCGCTGCTGCGGGTGTTGGAGGAGGTTGTGGGCAGGGGGTGACAGGCCGTTGTGTCAACGGAAGACTGTGTTGGAAGTGTCTTTCAGGAGGCTTGCGGGAAATTTAATGGTTTTGGAGTTGGATTCGAGGCAGGACGGGGGTTCTTGGTGTGCTTTGGGAGAAGATCAGGGCATTTTGGGAATAGATTTCACGGCTTTGGGAATAGATCTCACGGCTTTGGGAATAGATCTCACGGCTTTGGGAACAGATCTCACGGCTTTGGGAACAGATCTCACGGCTTTGGGAACAGATCTCACGGCTTTGGGAACAGATCTCACGGCTTTGGGAACAGATCTCACGGCTTTGGAAGCAAGTCTTTGGACAAATTGTCGGTATTATGGGCCTTGGTCTGAAAACTATCGGCCACAGGCCGTAAGCTACAAGGGAGGGAAGAGCATGTGCTGACAAGGACATCAGCCAATAGAACGCACGAGGGTGGAGTCGTGTGCAAGCAACATCCTCGGGCGGGTGCGCACCACCATCCAACGCAAGCGCGCCTTTGTGCGTGTATGGAGCTTCGTGCAGCGCATCCAGCTCGCTGCCGATGTGCTTTATGCCAGGGATGAGAAAAGGGGGGGGTCGTGGGAGTTAGAGGAAAGCAACACACTTTCTCATAACTCCGATCAGCGTTTAGCGAACACCCCGACCACCCCCTCCAACGCCCTCAGCGTATCATCGGGCAAGGTATCCGATGTCCAAGGGTGGCGGCCACCGAGCACGTGGTCACCGCCCTCGATGAGCAGCAGCTCTGAGGCGGGGCAGGCGGCATGTAGCCTTCGGGCATCGGAGGCGGGCACGGTGGCATCGGCCGTGCCGTGGATGAAGAGCGCGGGCACGGTGATGCGCTGGCAGCATTGCAGCAGGTCGAAGCGGTGGCGGTTGCGCTCATAGTCCTCCACGATCTGGAAATACATGGGCAACTGCTGCCCCGTGCGCGAGTTGGCCACGTGGGTCACGCCTGTGCGCTGCCATTCGGTGCGGTCCTGTGCGGTGCGGCCCATATCGCCCAGGGCGCAGAGTGTGGCGAGGCCCTTGACGCGGGCATCCTCCGCAGCCTTGACAATGACGGCCGCCCCGCCACGGCTGTGGCCCAGAAGGAAGAAGCCGCTGCGGTCGAGGGATGCATCGGGGAAGAGGGTGCCATCGGTGAGGGCATCGATCACCTTGCCGAGGTCGTCCTGCTCGTGGGTGAAGTTGTTGCGGGCGAATGCCTCGGGGTCGGCATGGTCGGTGGGGCTTTGGGGCGTAGTGCCGCCCAGCGCGAAGTTGAAACTGACGAACGCGAAGCCGCGCCTGGCGAACGCCTCGCCCATCAGCGGCCAATGGCCCCAGTCCTTGAAGCCCTTGAACCCGTGGACGAAGACGATGACGGGTGTGTGGTTCGCACCGGCCGCCATGCGGAGGTCAACGGGCATGGGGCGTTGCTCAGCCCCGTGGATGATGGCGGGAACAGTGTTCATTTGCATGTGTTCAGGTATAAAAATTTCACGCAGAGAGGACGCAAAGAATAGGGATCTGCTCTGCGTGCTGCGCGTGGAACCTGTTCTGAATCTTTCACGCAAAGGGAGCAAAGAACAGGGGTCTGCTCTGCGTGCTCTGTGTGAAACCGTTCAGTCTGCCGATGTCAAAGTCGATGGTCACTTCACATCGGTGTGGGCCTGATAGACCATTCTGGAAATCTCGGCTATCAGGTCGGCCTGCTTCTGCCAATCGGTGCCGCGTGTCATCACACAGATGAGATAGGGCGATTTGCCGCTATACACGATGCCGCAATCGTGCAGCTGCTTCACATTGCTGTCTGCAAAACCCCGCTCCCCGAACTTGTTGCTCATCTGCACCTCGTTCGGGATACCTGCCGAGAGGCCGCTGTCGAACTTAGTCCGGCTCAATATCTCCAATCCCATCTCAGACATTTCTCTGCTCAGGTACGTGGCATTGAACAGTACCCTGAAAAAGGAGGAATAGTCCCTTACGGTCAGAAAATCCTCGGGAGTCCGATCTGTGGGAACAGGAACCCCAAGATCGTTCCACACACCGAAGATCGCATCGTCACCCAAAATGTGGACGATCATATTCTTCGCATTGTTGTCAGAGTTGATGATCATGCGCTCGATCAAGCTCTTGAAGGTGTAGGAACCTCCGAACTTGATCTGCTCGTCCAGGATGTTCGGATCCACCATGTCAACCGGCACGGAAGAGTCGAACTTGAATGAGCGGTTGAGAAGAGCAAGGTCCCTCTCAGCCTGCTTCAGTGCAGCGATCATCACCGGCACCTTCAACAGGCTTGCGGGCGAGAACGGCTTATTGGTACCGATCCCTATCCATGGGCCGTTGTTCAGATCGCGGTAATACAGGGATACATGTTCAATATCGGCCGTTGCGGTCGAGTTGTTGATAAAGGAGACGAGCTCCTTCTCCAGTTCTTTCACATTGGCCCGGAGCACGGGGGTGGACTGGTCGCATTCGAGCAGCGGGTTGATGAAATGGAAATTCCCCTTCACACGGGTCTCCGACACCTCAGACCTGATGGACGCCAGAGGCTTCCGCATGCCATGCTCATCGCAGGTGAATCTGCCGACACAGAAGCCGATGGCCAATGCCGATAATCCGATCACCGCAGGCACCACATAGTTCCTCATCCCAATTTCGCTGATGTGAGGCGCAAAAATACTTACGTTCTTCGCATGTGGCAGGCAGTCCGAAAGAAAATAAGCTTTGGTACGATGGACTGCAAAACGGCCACGGTCCTGTCATAGCCACTGACCGACAAGAAAGCGGACATCACACTCAACATCCTGAAAAAACAATTCCGGTCAGCAGCGGGCCGCAAAAGGACCCAAGGCCCCGACATTTGACCGCCTGCATCAGCGCAGTACGAAGTTCTGCCCGAGATAGACCCTGCGCACCTGCTCGTCATTGGCCAGTTCCTCTGCTGTTCCTGCTTTGAGGATGGCTCCCTCGAAAAGCAGATAGGACCGGTCAGTGATAGTGAGCGTTTCGTGAACGTTGTGATCGGTGATGAGGATGCCGATGTTGCGCAGTTTCAACTTGGCCACGATCTCCTGTATGTCCTCCACGGCTATGGGGTCGACACCGGCAAAAGGCTCGTCAAGCAGTATGAAGGCTGGATCGACCGCCAAAGCGCGGGCTATCTCGGTCCTGCGCCTCTCACCGCCCGACAGCAGGTCGCCCCGGTTGGTGCGCACGTGGCCCAGACCGAATTCCACCAACAGCTCTTCCAGTTTGCGCTCCTGCTCCTGCTTGCCTGCCCCCTTCATTTCCAGCACTGCGAGTATATTGTCCTCCACGCTCAGCTTGCGGAACACGCTGGCCTCCTGCGCCAGATAGCCGATGCCAAGCTGTGCCCGCCTGTACATGGGCAGATCGGTGATGTCGCGGTCATCCAGATGGATCCGACCTGAATTGGGACGGATCAGCCCCACGATCATGTAGAACGATGTGGTCTTGCCTGCTCCATTGGGCCCCAACAGCCCTACCACCTCACCCTGGTTCACTTCGATGCTCACACCGTTCACCACGGTGCGTTTGCCGTAGCGCTTCACAAGGTTGTCTGCTCTGAGCTTCATTACTGGCTTTGTTCGGGCGATGAAGTTATGGTCGGATCGCGACTCAATGATGGATGTGGGCAGCGGCCATCAGAAACGTATGGCCACCCGCACCCGCACTCCCCAGCCCTTTGCTCCGAAAAGGTCGGGCACATTCGCATAATTCAGATAGGTGAACCGCCTGATGACATCGAAGCTCACGATCTTGAACAGATTCTCAATCCCCACGCTGGCCTCAATGTAGGGCATGGCGCGCAACGTGTGAGTCACCTGCTCCATTATAGGATGCCCGTCATCGGTCCAAATGATGCGGCCATCCGAGTCGCGCGCCTCGCGGGTCGGGAACAGGAATGTGGTCGATCCGTCCCCGTTGAAATCCGCAGCACTCGGATTGTTGGACCGGCCCACATCGCCCCACACAGCCTTGACGCCCAGGGTCTCTCTCAGCTTGAGCTTCTTCACACCGGGTATGAGATTGAAAAGGATGCCATTGAAGTGATGATAATAGTCGAGCGAAACATAGCGGTCGCTCACAAACTCGAACCAGTTCATCAGATTGAAACTGTTCGGGTCCTGAAAGAACGTCTGGTTGCCACGGTGGATGAAGAGCAGCGGGAAAGGCACCTTGCCGAACATGTAGCCGCCTTCGAACTGGATGTCTCCAAAGCCGATGGGGGCGATGAAGAAACGCTTGAACACCCTCACCCCGATCTTGTGGAACTCGTATCTGCTGTCCAACAGGCCCGGAATGCCATACGTGTAGGTCGCCTCCAGTATCGGGTACTTGTCCTTGATGGGCACGCGCTTGGACCGTCCCTCATAGTATCGCGCCTTGGGCGAATAGCGCAGTGAAACGCTCACTTCATTGCTGGTCACCTCGCGCGGGGCCGCCACCGCGGCATCGCTCGGGGTGAAGGTCAACATGCCTGCTGCCTGAATTCGTCTGTGCTCCAGGTTCAACCCTGCGCTAAGGCCGAAATCCCAGTCCTTGCTATAGCCCATCCTGTACGAATCGAAATAGATCATCAGGTTGGCCACTCCCGTGCGCAGCGATAGGAAGATGTTGTCGTCAGTGGCTATGAGAAGATCCTGCCCCGGCTGTTTGATGTCGCGCTGAAACTCCAGATCGATCTGATGATATGGCCTGCGGCTGAAATAGTATGAAACCCCTGCCCCGAACTTCCACCTCCGGTCGATGCGCTTGTCCAGACCGTAGGCGGCCGACACCTCGGCCATCCATTTCTCGCTCATCTTCTTGTTGGTGCGGAAACTCAGGTGCCAGCGCCATTGCTCCACGGCATTGAAGCTCACGATGGAATACAGCGGCCCCACGTCCACCGGGCCCAGTTCATAATAGCCGGAAATCAGCAGGAACAGGATGTTCATCGCACGCTTGAAGGCCGGCTGCTCCTTCATGGTCTTGGTCATCTCATAGACCCCCGCCTCGTTCTTGTTCAGCTCCTCGTGGCGCGAATCGGCCCAGAACCGCTCATCCTGCTTGTCTGCGTCATCCAATATGATATAGCCCCCTGCGCGTGCCCAGATGCTGTCGGGGGCAGGCTCATTCACTTTTATGTCATGATACGACACGGTCTTCTGCCCGAACATGCCCATCTTGCTGCTCAGCAGGTTGTAGTCCACCGTCATCTGATCGCGGGCTATGTACCAGCCTATCGAATCGCTTTTGTTGAAGACCTGATCGATCTCAAGGTCGCTCACAAAATTGATGTTGGCCGCCCGGGTGATGTTCATCTTCACCTGTTTCACCGCATAGCTCGAATCCATCGCCACCCATAGGTCGCCACGGAACGCCAGATCGGCCGGATTACGCCCTTGGAATGCGAGCCGGATGCAGGGGATACCATCCACCTGCACCGTGTCCATGATGAAATACTTGTAGGTGATGAGGGCCAACGTGCTGATCGGGCTCACAAAGTCCTTGTCCATCAGGTGGACCGTGTTGTCATAGATGTCTATGTCCTGATAGATCTTGTCAAGGAAATAGCCTATCCCCTCCTCGTCCATGAAATCCTGAAATCCCACCGTCTTCTTGGCATACTCGAATTCCTTGCTGCCCGATGGCGAACTGCGCAGATAGACCTTGCTCTTCTTCTCTGTCAGATACAGCGGCAGAAAGGGCTTGCCGTTCACGACCGAGGTGTCCACATAGTTCCACATGAACGCGAACTTCTTGAACATCTTGCGGTTCATGAACTCATCGGTGATGTTGTTGAGGTCCAACCGCAGCTTCTCGTATTTATCGTACTGGTAATGCTCGAATCCCTCCTTCCGATTCTCCCCCTTGTGGGCGATCACCTTCTCTATGAGCTCAACTGCTGGGTTGTCCTTGTTCTTATAGCGTTGCTTGCCCGCCTTCACGGTCACCTCCTGCATACGGATGCTCTTGCTTGCAAGCTTGAAATCGATGGTCTGGTTGCGCCCGGTCTCCACCCGCTTCTCCATCACCTCATAGCCCAGGAACGATGCCTGAAGCTTTTCGCTGCCCCAATTGGTCTCTATCGAGTACTTGCCATGGAAATCCGTGGTGGTGCCCACGTTCTTATCCACGAAACTGATGTTCACGAACGGCAGCGGCTCGCCCGTCTCCGCATCGGTCACCGTCCCCTTCACGCGCGTCTTCTCCTGACCGAAGCCAAGCAATGGCGCCATCAGGCACAGCAGAAACAGACATCTCATTCCCTTCATTTGCAACGACTTCACTGCCTGTTTCAAAGCCCCGCGAAAATACTCATTTAATTGGCGTTGCGCCCATTGCGGAGCACCGCTGCCGAAACATAGACGCTCACCTCATACAGCACCATCAGCGGTATGAACACCAATATCTGGCTCGCCACATCGGGCGGGGTGATCACTGCGGCCAGAATAAGGATGCCCACGATGGAATGTCTCCGATAGGTGCGCAGCAGGTCAGGTGTCACGATTCCGATCTTCGTCAGGAAATAAATGAGGATCGGAAGCTCGAACACAAGCCCGGTCGCCAGCACAAGCGTGCTCAGGGTAGTGAAATAGGAGCCCAGGTCGATGTTGTTCACCACGAGCGCACTCACCTGATAGTTGCCAAGGAAATTCACACTCAGCGGGGCGATGATATAATAGCCGAATAGGACTCCTGTGATGAACAGGACAGAGGTGTAGAACACCATGCCGTTCGCATACTTACGCTCATTGGAATACAGCCCTGGACGGATGAAACGCCAGAGTTCAAACACCACGTAGGGGAATGCCAGCACCAGACCCGCGATCATCGAAATGAAGATGTGTGTGGTGAACTGGCCCGCCATGCTGATGTTGATCAGCTGAAAGTTCATCTTGCCCAGACACAGCAGGTCGCTCAGCCCGAACCGCTGCGAGGCTGCACACATCATCCTGTAGGTCCAGAAATCCTCCCGCATCGGGCCGAGCAGCACCGTGTCGAACACAAACCCTTTGAACAGGAACGCTACGATTCCCAGCACCGCAATGGCAGACACGGCACGCACCAAATGCCACCGCAGCACTTCCAAGTGCTCAAGGAACGACATCTCGCCCTGCTCCATCACATCGTCCTCCGGCACTTCTTCTTTCATGGGCGGCAAAGATAGTGCGTTGCTCCTCGAAGGAACATGGTCCCCGCCACTGCGAGCTTGCAGGCCTCGGCCGGGAACTGCCTGCGCAGAGCCTTACGAAGGGAAGCAGTGTCCCCGACCCGCCACCCGCGTTTCCACGACTTCAGATCTTCTCCAGCGAATACGCACTCCCCACTTCCATTCCCCCCATCTTTGCACCCCAAGATAAGAACGCTTTCACATGGCCACCACCTCCATCAGCATCCTCTATGAGGACAATCACCTCATCGCGCTCAACAAGCCCGCAGGACTGCTCGTGCAAGGCGACCACACAGGCGATGAGACCCTCGAACAGCTCGTGCGCGAATACATCCGCACCGACCGCAACAAACCGGGCGAAGCATACCTCGGGGTCGCGCACCGCATCGACCGCCCAGTGAGCGGGGCCGTGCTCATGGCCAAGACCAGCAAGGCTCTCACACGGCTCAACAAAATGTTCGCAGAACGTGAGGTCACCAAGATCTATTGGGCCGTGGTCATCAAACGCCCCGAAATGGAATCAGGATCACTCGAACATTGGTTGCGCAAGAACGAGGAGAAGAATATGAGCAAGGCCTTCAACAAGGAGGAACGCCACACCAAGCACTGCCAGCTCGACTACCGCATGTTGGCCGCTTCAGACAACTATGCCCTGCTCGAAGTGCGCCCCAAGACCGGCCGTCATCACCAGATCCGCGTTCAACTTGCAAAAATGGGGTGCTCCATCAAAGGCGACCTCAAGTATGGCGCGCCCCGCTCCAATGCCGATGGTTCCATTCATCTCCATGCCCGCAGGCTCGAACTCGAACATCCGGTGCGCAATGAACCCCTCATCATCACGGCTCCCGTTCCTGACGACAACCTTTGGAAAGTGTTCAGCGACATGGTCGAGAAAGGAAGACTCGACCGCATGCCCTGATCCCTATTTCGGAAAGCGCATACGGTAATCGGTATCTACCAGACCCTTGGTGATGTCGGCCAGCTTGCCTTTCAGCAGCCGCCTGCGCAGCCCCGATATCCGCTCCACGAACAGGATGCCCTCAATGTGGTCATACTCGTGCTGGATCACCCTCGCCACCAGACCGTCATACTTCTCCTCGTGCAGTTCCCACTGCTCGTCATAGTACTCGATCAGGATATCAGGCTTCCGCATCACGTCCTCCCTGATTCCCGGAATGCTCAGACACCCTTCGTTGAACATCCAAGGCTTGCCATTCTCTTCCAATATCACGGGGTTGATGAACACTTTCCTGAATCCGTCCAATTCAGGATGGTCCTCAGCGAACGGGCTCGCATCCACCACGAACAGTCGGATGCTCTGCCCCACCTGAGGTGCTGCAAGCCCCACGCCATGCGCATGGTCCATTGTCTCGAACATATTGGCGATGAACTGCGTCAGATTCGGAAAGTCGGCATCTATCTCCTCCCCCACCTTTTTCAACACAGGGTCGCCATAAGCTACTATGGGTAAAATCATTCTATCTATGGTCTCAAATTGGATTGTTCCGGTTTCGGCCGCCAAAGTTCGGGCAAATACTCTTTCCGTACCCAACCAACTCCCGAATTCGGAATCCTCCCCTACCCCTTCATCTCCATGTAGGTCTGTAGGATGATGGTCGCACTCACCCTGTCAACCGTGGCCTTGTCTGCACGCTGCTTCCGGCTCAGCCCGCCCTCTATCATGGCTGCGAACGCCATCTTTGATGTGAATCGCTCGTCCACACGCTCGATTCGAATCTCAGGGAATGTTTTCGCCAGTTTGGCGGCCAACTGGTCTGCACCCGCCCCGGCCTGGGCCGGCTCGTTGTTCAGGCGTTTGGGCTCGCCCACTACGATGCACTCCACCGGGCTGTCGGCCATGTAGCGCTTTAGAAAATCCATCAGTTCATTCGGATGTACCGTGTCCAACGGGGTGGCGATCGTCTGTGTGGGGTCGGTCACCGCAATGCCCACCCGCTTCGTGCCATGGTCCAATGCCATTATTCGCGCCATCCTACAGTATGATTCTGTGATAATGGCGATCAACCACCGCAACCGCCTGAAATTGCCCTGCGAAGGTAGTCCCTATCTTCGCGGCATGAGCATCGAACACCTCAAGACCACTGTATCGCAGGCATGGGACAACCGACACATGCTACAAGAGGAGCCCACCCGGGCCGCCATCCGCAAAGTGATATCCCTGCTCAATGGCGGACAGCTGCGCTGCGCAGAACCGGTCTCTGACGGTTGGCAGGTCAACGAATGGGTCAAGAAGGCCGTCATTCTCTATTTTCCCATCCAAGAGATGGAGACCATCGAGGTTGGCCCGTTCGAGTTCCACGACAAGATCCCACTCAAACGTAACCATGCCGAATCCGGAGTGCGGGTGGTGCCTCACGCCATTGCCCGCTACGGTTCCTTCTTGGAGAAGGGTGTCATCCTCATGCCGTCCTATGTGAACATCGGGGCTTATGTGGGCGAGGGCAGCATGGTGGACACTTGGGCCACAGTGGGCAGCTGCGCACAGATAGGCCGCAACGTGCATCTCAGCGGTGGCGTGGGCATTGGCGGTGTGCTCGAACCCGTGCAGGCCGCACCGGTCATCATTGAGGACAATGCCTTCATCGGCTCGCGCTGCATCGTGGTCGAAGGCGTGCGGGTGGGCCGCGAGGCCGTGCTGGGCGCCAACGTGGTACTCACCATGAGCACCCGCATCATTGATGTCACCGGCCAGACACCGATGGAGACCAAAGGTTTCGTGCCTCCCCGGTCGGTGGTCATCCCGGGAAGTTATGAAAAGCAGTTCCCTGCGGGGAAGTATCAGGTGCCATGCGCCCTCATCATCGGCACGCGCAAAGAGAGCACCGACACCAAGACCTCGCTCAACAGTGCCCTCCGCGAATTTGACGTGGCCGTCTGATGGAGCGCGTGCTGGTCATCCAGACCGCTTTCCTTGGCGATGCCATCCTCGGCAGCGCCCTCCTCGAACGCATCCATGCCGACCATCCCAAGTGCCGCATCGACTATCTCGTGCGAAAGGGCAATGAGGGCCTGTTCAAGGGACATCCTTTCCTCAACGATGTTCTTGTGCTCGACAAACAGCGCAAACTGCCCGAACTGTCGCGGTTGCTGGGCATCATCCGTAGCAAGGATTATGATGCGGTGCTCAATGCCCAGCGTTTTGCCTTCAGCGGAATTCTAACAGCCTTCTCCCGGGCCAGAATAACGGTCGGCTACGACCGCAATCCCATGTCCTTCCTGTTCGACAGAAAGGTCGCTCATCGCCTTTCCCACGTCCACGAGATTGACCGTCTCACCGATCTCTATCGCGTCTTTTCGCCCTCTGGACAATCGCTTCCAAGATTATATCCGACCACTGAAGATGAATATGTTGTATCTTCTTATATCAAGCGACCATTCATCACGGTGGCCCCTGCTTCCGTGTGGTTCACCAAGCAATGGCCCGAGGCCAGATGGGCCGGATTCATCGGTCTGACATCACCTTCTTTGGAGGTCATCATCACGGG